>JBBAAB010000027.1:0-10924 GCA_041658445.1 Thermoleophilia bacterium | reverse complement strand
TGAAGATCGCCGACCTGAGAGGGGCCGCGCGGATCGGCCGCGAAAAAGGGATCCTCACCGTCGTGGACAACACGTTCATGTCTCCCCTGCTCCAGCGGCCTCTCGGCCTGGGGATCGACGTGGTCGTCCACAGCGCCACCAAGTTCCTGGGAGGGCACAACGACCTGATCGGCGGAGCGGTCATCACGACGGACGCGGCGGTCGGGGAAAAGATGGCCTTCGCCCAGAAGGCGATCGGGGCGATCCCCTCCCCGTTCGACTGCTGGCTCCTCCTGCGGGGGATAAAGACCCTGGCCGTCCGGGTGGCGCGCGCCCAGGAGAACGCCGAAACCCTGGCGACGTTCCTGTCGGGACACCCCGCCGTCGGGAAAATTTATTACCCGGGCCTGCCGGACCACCCCCGGAGGGAGCTGCATTTCTCCCAGGCCTCGGGGGCCGGCTCGATCATCTCGTTCGACCTGAAGCGGGGAAAAGCGGTCCCGGCCTTCCTGAGCGCGTTGAAAACCATCCTTCTCGCGGAGAGCCTCGGCGGGGTCGAATCGCTCATCACGCATCCATCGACGATGACCCACGCGGACATCCCCCTCGAAGAGCAGGCCGCGGTCGGGCTCACCCCCTCCCTGGTCCGGCTCTCCGTGGGAATCGAGGACCGGGCCGAACTGCAGGCCGACCTCTCCCAAGCCTTGCGGAAAGCCTAGCGCAGAGTGCAGAGTCGCCGCAGGAGGGGGGGCGCAGTGAGGTAAAGCGCAGCCGTGCAGGTTCATCGCACGGCGAGCCACGAACGGAGCCCCGCCCTCCGAGGCGGCGCAGCACTCTGCGGTTCTTACGGGCGGCGGTTGACGAACTGCATCTCCACGCCGAGGTCCTTCCCCTTCAGCAGTTGGATGACCGTCTGGAGGTCGTCGGTGTTCTTCCCGGTCACGCGGACCTGCTCGTCCTGGATCTGGGACTGGACCTTCAGCTTCGTCTGCTTGATGATGGCGACGATCTCCTTCCCCTTCTCCGTGGAGATCCCCTGCTGGATGGCGATCACCTGGCGGACGCAACCGCCGGAGGCGGGCTCCACCTTCCCGTACTGGAGGGCCTTGAGGGAGACCCCGCGCTTCACGAACTTCGACTGGAGGACGTCGACGACCGCCTTCAGCCGGTAGTCGTCGTCGGTCAGCACCTTGATGCCGTCCTTGTCCAGCGTGACCTCGGTTTTCGACCCCTTGAAGTCGTACCGCTGGCCGATCTCCTTGACCGCCTGGTTGACCGCGTTGTCCACCTCCTGCATGTCCACGACCGATACGACGTCGAACGACGGCATCCTCTTCCCTCCCACTCTGTTTTCGTCCCGCGGTTCCCCGCGTTCCAATAATAGCCCGCCTTCCGCTTTTCGTTTGGAAGAACGATGCTCAAAAATCTCCCAACAGCTTGATATTTCTAAAGGGACATTTCGACAGACGTTCTAAACGGACCGAATTGTTCCCTTGTGAATTGAGTTCATAATTAAAGTCGCGGAAAAATGTCCCTGCCTCTTCCCGAACAGCGTGGCACACCCCGCTTTTGAAGGCAAAATAAGGCCAAACCAAGGAATGATCAAATCCGTCTCTCAGGCCGCTCCGCAACACTTCTTGAAATATATCCTTTCAACATCAAGATTCGATGTCCCCTGAACCAGCTTGATCTCCCTTGAAGTAGATCTTGGCGGTTGCCTGCGCCAGATCCTCAGGTGCGCCCCCGTATCCCTTGATGTCGTATTCCTGCTTGGTGCGCTCGAAGATACGGTATGGCTCTAA
The DNA here is from genome assembly GCA_041658445.1 of Thermoleophilia bacterium. Taxonomy (GTDB): domain Bacteria; phylum Actinomycetota; class Thermoleophilia; order BMS3ABIN01; family BMS3ABIN01; genus JBAZWE01. The sequence goes on along the minus strand of JBBAAB010000027.1, from coordinate 9,143 downwards.
TTCCCTGGACGTTAGCAGGATCGCACGATACCGATATTCGTCGTTCAGCGTCTTTGCAATCTCTATTTCCTCCGGGGTAAATGGGCAGAGTTTCGCCAGCAGCACGAAGGTCTTGAAGCGCTTGCGCGGCAGCGCATCGGCGACGCGGCGCAAGTTCTCAACGCTCTGCGCGAAATCTTTGGATTTGATCATGCCTTGGTCTTTGCATTCGCCCAAAATGACGACTGTCTTGCGCGGGTAAGAACGCGCAATTACCCATACGAAATCGACTTCACATCTGGAGACGTTCGCCCCGTCCTTCGGTTCAAGATCCAGAGACGGAGAGTACATACACTTCCGCAACCCTCCCCCGAGGTTGCTGTCCAATTGTTGAAGCGTGAGCACTACGGGAACAGCGCCTTGGGCGTTTTTTTCGGCGCCGAGCACACCTGAGCGTCGGTAATGCCACTCACTTTTTACTAATTGCCGCGTCGAGTCGTATTCTCCGCCGCACATCTCACAAGCCACGCGTTGCTTCAGCACGTCGAGGGCCGTCCAACTGGCCATGCGGCAACTCGGACACGTCAACTTTGCACCGATACGGAACAACCCCTTTTCTACCAAGTGGGAGAACACCGTGGCCGGCTCTAACTTGGTCCGGAACGGGTGGAACTCACCGTATAGGTTTTGATGGTCCTCGAACTTGGCGTCCTGATTGTCAGGATCCCTGCTCGCAATCAAGTCCAGGGCACTTTTCTTGGTGAATGGCGCCGTAGGTCCGTGAGTCTTCAAGAGTCGTCGCACTCCAGGTATCTTGAACGCACGAGCCCCCTGCAGGCCACCCAGCTGTGCGATGAGTTGGCGCGCAATGAGGCCGCCCGCGCTCAACCTGGATGTGAACCCAGCCATTCCAAATATCTGCTCGACAAGTTCGGCCACAGGCAAGGCGTAGAGGAACGTATCTACGTCAGACGCGTCGATAACCAACCCAATGCGCTCCGACTCAATGCGCAGCTTGTCGTATTCGAAGTGCAGCGTCCGAGCGTAGAACTCGTTCAGTTCGGGGAGGTACGGTGGTACAAGCGTGTGGTGTTCGTCTCCGTAGAGCCCGCCGATGAACGACACGGACGCGACCAGGTGTTGAGTGTGAAACCAAGTGTCTCCGCAGAATGGTTTTTCGCTTAATGGGAACGATATCTTTGGTTTACCACTTCCTCGCCCTATTACCCCCAATGTCGAGATTTGGCCGAAGTGCATCATGGGAGGACGCACGTTGCGTCCGTTCCAGGATTCCGTGGAAACTGGACATCCCATCAACTTGAGGTTCCCGAACGCCTTTCGGGCCTCGTCTATGTTTTCGCGGCGCGACCACACGGCCACGTGCTGTTTCCACTCGTCGCGTTTCATGACGACTTCTCGCATTGCCGTTTCCCATTCGGGGATGACATTTACATAGCGGTCGAGGAAGTTCGGATCGACGAACCACAAGGAAATATCCGATGCCCGCAAGTTCCAGTGGGAGACGAGGTCGTCGACGTTCGTCACGTCGCCGACGAAAAATCCCGGGGTGTCCCACCCTGGATGGACGCTGTGGTGCCGTTTCAATCCATGGCGTGATATGTAGGCAATGCTTCGCTGGTTCAACACTTCACCTGGGATAGATCCAGCACAATCGAGCATGTATTCCTTGGCCTCGGCCGCTTGCATAAGCATGTCCCGGTAGTCGATACCGATTTCGGCGTGACTCGGATAGGCACCGAACTGCACAAGGAACACGTCGGCCAAGGGGTCGTCTGGTTGCCAGCCAAAGATCTGGACGCTCGCGTCTCGGATGGCTTTCCACTCAGGTGCGTTGCGAAGGTGCACGAGCGCGTTGTGGATATCGAGAACCTGGGCCTTTTTACGTTCGTGTGCACCGCCGATAAAGAGCGCGTCGGGGAAGAGGGGGTTGATGAGGTGCGGAAAGCGCTTTGGAAATTCTTTATTCGATTCTGAGTCGCCAATCGGCAGAAGCATATCCACGCGAAAGAGATCGACCAGTCTACGCGCTTCCTCTTCTTGGTCCACCACAATAATAGGGTTGAACCGTCCGCCCCACATCGTATAGGACAAGCGGACTGCTTGGCGAAATGCGCCTATGTCACCCGCCCTGATTGCCCAACCGATGCGCAAGGGGCGATAACAGATGTCCACTCGGATAGTCTCCAAATAATCTAGCCTTTCGTTTTAGGTACTGAAAACTTCTCCAACGTGCATGACGTAACTAATTGCAAGCCATGAGAGAAGGTGTGGAAAAAATAGTTTAGGCCAGCCCTGCAACCCCTCGATGTTATTGTTATCAACTGCTCCGCCAGCGTTGATTATTAAATATGAACGCGGCTCATCTTACCGCCGGGACGATAATGCCGCCTGGGCCTTACCGGAAGATCCTGTTCTTTAAGGCCGGGATCCCTCCACTCAGTGTTTACGAAGTAGGGGCCTGTCGTGCTTTCACCCGCGCATCCACAATGTTGAGCAGGTGGCTTGCCAGGAAAACCATCTCGATCGCTTCTATGGGATCAGAGATCGTCACGCTGCGATGGCTAAGCGGGTTCTTATACGAACCGATGGCACCAGCGAAAAGGTGTTGCAGGGCAGAGCGTTCAGCTTCTGGAAGACTGGTATCTGTAAGAGGCCCGTTCGAAACATGGAATGCTTTTCTGGCCAAATCTGTCCCTATGTCCGTAGCTTGATACTGTCCAGCCGCACGTAATGCAATCTCAACCTGTCTGAATGCCTGAAATACAGCGGTATCGTATTCCCCGCGAAGAAACGCTGAGGATACCTTCTCCGCGATGACGGGATGCAGAAGATTTTCGGGAAGCAACTTTGCCTTCTTGTATACGCTCAGGTCTGCTTTCCCCTTCAATCGCTTCCCTCGCCTTGTCATGTAGAACCAGGAACCGCTTGAAGAATCTGGCTTCGGCGCTATAAGTCCCTCGTGTTGCAACCACATCAGAGATTCCATCAATGCACGTCCGACTTCCCTTTCTCTGTCTCTATAAACCTGTGGACAGTCCGAGGATCTCAGGATGTTGCAGTAGTTATGGATACTCCATATCCCTTCGTCTTCCTTGCAGGAGTGGAGATGCTCCAAGATGACTCCGGCAAGTTCTTCGGGTTCGAGACGGAGGAGGTCTTCCGGGGCCGGAATCACAGCGTAGAAAATCTTTTTTTGCACGTTTGCACCCGCTCTACGCTTTTCCCAATTATTGCAGTCCCGTCCTATTTCTTAGGGCAAGTTGATACACAGATATCATATGCCTCTTTACAGGCGCGTCGATCTACGACCAGAGCGGGTGATCATGTGCGCCGCTCGTCTACTCAAGCAGTCTTCTTATATCCGGGGACTTGATATGAACCCATTGCTCCGCCCCGATGTTTTTCGACACCATGACGTATTTTTTCATCTCAAGTGCACGCAAGACATGGTTAACGACGATAACGGGAAATCCGGTTGCCTTTACGATCTTCATGTTGGTATTCGCGTCCTTGTTCACGATCTCCGCGACGATATTTGTTTTCATCTCCTCGTACTTATCGATGAACAATCGAAGATACTGACCCAGTCCATGTTCAGTGACGGAAACCCGCGGAAGAACCGTGTTCGTGACGTGGCGGATTTTGGCAAGGCCCAGCCGGTCTAAAACGGCGAGACTTTCTTGTACGGCACCATCCAAAATACCGAGAGACTTGCATTCGTCGAGTATCTCCTTCTCTTCGAGAACGTGGACATACGCGAGTGCGTTGTCCTCCTCCACACGGTCGACCGTCTGAGAGCAGAGGGTCCTGAAGACGATTGTATCGGTTTTGGATAGGCCGTCGATGGCATCCGTGTCCGTTGTCGCGTACACCGGCGGTTTCCCAATCGGAGGCTTTTTGGTGTGGCCAAATATCGACATCAGGATCCGTTCGAATTCGTCATCATAGTTGGTCGTATCCGCGATCTTGATCCACACGGTAGCCTTGAGGCACTCCGGGATTTCGCAATTGTCGATGACGACGGGGATGATTTTCGAGTCCTCGTTTATCCTCTTTATTACCGCCGTGTCCAGTTCCTCCCTAACCCATTTGCTGCTGACGCTGTTATGTGACAGGACGATGATCAGCGCCTTAGCGCCCTTTATCCCTTCTTCGAATATCTTTCGGACAAGACTGTCGCCGGGCAGCAAATCCCATTTATCGAACCAAGCATCGACGCCGTTCGCACACAGTTTCGTCGCAAATCCGACGACGAATCTCTCTTTGTCCAGCCCGGAATGGCTGATGAACACCTTTCGACTATTGGAATGATTCGTCGTTTCCAATTGTAATCACCTCCGATCCCAGAGCTTTTCTATAGCGTGTGCAGCAGGTTTTCAATCTTGCATGCAACTTCACTCGGTTTTTTCGCGATTTCATAGGCCCATTTTCCATAACTCCTATCCGCGCTCACGGCGTCCACCCACCGCTTGGCGGCTTGGGCCTTGACCTCTTCCAGGGGATCGAACCCCTTTGTCTCCAGGATGAGGTGGAGGGGGACGTCCCCCTTAAGGCGGACGATGAAATCCGGCTCGTAATCGTGCGGCTGGCCGTTGTGGAGATACGGGATCGCGAAGCCGAGCCCCGCGTTCTTCACGAATGCGTCGACGCGAGGGTGCTTGTCGAGGGTGTACGCCGCGGACTGTTCCCACTGCTTCGTGTCCGCAACGACGAAGTTCACGTGGCTCTTCACGACCTCCCGGACGTCCCGGCTCGTCCAGAAGTCCACGTCCGCCGTCGAGCCGGGCCCCCGGCTGGTCTCGTAGCGCGGCACCTCGGGGACCTCGCCCTGGGATACGTCCGGCATGACGGCCGCCACGAGCCGCTCGATGACCCACCCGTAATAGGGCGACAGGAAAACGTCCCGGATGTCGGCCGGCGGGATGGGGACGACCTTCTCCTTCAGGTATCTCTCCACGATCTTGGCGATTTGGGGAAACAGGACGTGCGGCGGCGCTTCGCAGCTCGGTTGCACCGCGTAATCCCTGGTCAGGGCGCCGGCCAACTCGAAGACCAGTTGCTGGACCCGGAACTGCGTGCGGTACGGGTTGAGATCCACGCTCTCGATCTTCCCCGGCCCCGTAATCGAGTAGCGCCCCTGATTGTTCGGGAGGGTGGCCTTCATATCGACCTCCGGCGGGATCTTCAGGGGGTCGAGCTCCAAGGGGGCCACAGCGCTCCAGTCGATCGTGACGCGGTTGCGGATGGCCTGTTGGTATCCCTCCACCCGGGGGAATTTTATCTCGTAAGCCGCCCGGGTGGGGAGAGCGAAGACGTGGTGCCGCTTCGGGGGCGAAGGTGCCGGCCCCTTGGGGCTCTCCTTGAAGGGGATCACCTCGAAGGGGACACCGAAGATCTTGGCGACCTCCTCGGTGAGCAATCCGTCCGGTCCGACCTCGTAGCTCGACCGCCGCAGTCCTCGGCCGACGACCTGTTCGCACAGAAGCTGGGACATGAAGGGTCTTAAGCCCACGATATGCGTGACGGTATTACAGTCCCATCCTTCAGTGAGCATCCCGACGCTCACGATGCACCGGATGTCCCGTCCGGGCGGGTGAAGGGGACGACCGAGCTTCTTCACCAAATCTTCGAACCTTTCAGGGTACAGAGACCGCCCCTGTCGATCCACCGGCCAATCGAGTTTTCCGACGGTGTCGAGGATCAAGCGCATCCATGTCATTTCGTCATTCTTGGATTGATCCGTGTCCGTCTCGTGGATAACCTTCGTGTCCACCCGAATAGTCCGCTGAACACCGTCTCCGTTTAGGAACCCCTTGATTCGGGCTGGCGGGATGCCTGCGGGCGTGTTCTCTCCCGTCAGCCACTCGTGGACGACCTTGGCGATCTTCGTGTTCTTGCAGACGATGATAAATACGGGCGGGCGGGGATCGTCCTTGACCTTCTCCCACTCCTTCCGCAGGTCCTCCCACAACCCAGCAAGCATGACGATGGGCGTGTTCGCATACTTGAGGATCGCGGCAGGCTGGGGATTGGCTCTCCTTCCGCCCCGCTCGACCGGTGTAAGCTTCGGCAGAATCCAGCGCCAGATGTTGAAGTAGCCCGGGATCTCGGCCCCCGTCGTGTCGCGCACCGCGAGCTGGGGGATCTTGACCAGTCCCGACTCGATGGCATCAGTCAGGCCGAAGTCGCTCACCGTCCACGGGAAGACCCGGTTTGTTTCCTGCCCGACCCGGCCCAAAAAATAGGGTGTCGCCGAGAGGTCGACACAGAAGTTAATGCCTCGGAGCTTGTGGATCCGGTCGAGACCGTCTACCCAGACCGTGGCCTCCTTGAAGAATTCCTCGATCTCCTCCTCATCGCCGAAGAGTTCCCCCTCTATTTCCTCCGGTTCGGGTTTGCGGATGCGGTAGGCGTGATGGGCCTCATCGTTGAAGACGAGGATATTTTTCTTCCCGCCCACCTCCCGACCGAGCACTCGGTTGACCAGGGAGGTATCGCTCTCGACGTATTTTACGGACTCGACGACGACCTTCCGCAGGTTTCCTTGCTCGTCGCGGTCCTCGTTCTTCACCTCGATGAGGCCGGCCGCGATCTGCCTGTCCAGTTCCGCCGGGGTGAGGTATCGCTTCCCCCGGGCCGTCGTCGTCCTCGTCCCAATAATGATCGTCTCCTGGACGCGGACGGGGATCCCTGCCTTGGTTACCTTCGCGGATACACCCCCGGTCTGGATTCCCTGGGGCTCGAAGACGTGCCAGTTGGTGACCAGCACGCGGCCTTTATTGAGGTCGGGCATGAGATGATGCGGAACGAGATCACGCTTCCGGTAGAGGCTGGCCTCACCGCCGGCGGGGTTGAGTTCCTGGAGGCGGTTGCGGATCGTCACATTCGGGCACACCACGAGCACGACGTCAGAGAACCGGGCGTCGCTACGGTCGTTCACCTTGTTAAGGATGCTCCAGGCCGCGAGCATTCCCATGACCGTCGTCTTGCCCGTCGCGGTGGCCATCTTGCAGGCGTAACGTCGAAATGCCGCATATCCTTCAACCTTGCGATCGTTACTCGGTTCATCCGACGGAACGTCTATCCCCTGGCGGAAGTCGGGCCGGGCTTCCGTGAGGAAGATGGTCGTCTCGACCGCTTCGAGTTGGGCGAAGAAGAGCCGGTGCTCCCGGCCCTCGCGGCGCCAGTAGTGCAGCAGTTCGAGGGAGGTCCTCGTAACTCCCGGGTAGCCCTGCTCGCGCCACTCCTTGATCCGCATCCGGATCAGATTCACGAGAACCAGAGGAACCCACTGGCCGCGAACATCGTTCGCCCCCTCGGATACGGGTACCCGGGGATCGCGATAGAAATATCCCGCGTCCCGACGCTTCTTGCGCCGTTCCGGCTCCCGACCCTCCTCGATGAACCAGTGTTTCTTCGGTTCCTCGAAAGGGGAGTTGAGAATTGGTTGCGGGACTTCGAAGCTGCTCATCGCTTCGCCTCGCGGAGACTCTTCACGACGACAAGCTCGTTCCCCCGGTCGTCGATGACCTTGACCGCTACCTGCTCGTGCTCCCCGGCTTCGAAGGGTGCGCTTTTGGTTCCCGCCAGGTGATCCCACACGGATTCCTCGTAGGTTACCTTGAGAGCCTTCTTGAGGCTCTCCCAAGCTCCGGTCCTGGGGAAGAACGCCTGGCTGACGTTGAAGCAGAGGCTGTTGTAGTCCGCGTCGAGAAACCACGCGGGGACGTCGTCGCCGTCCCGGTGGTCGGTCTTGATCGTCACCGGATCGAAGACGTCCAAGCCCAGGATCTCGACCTGGTACCTTTCCTGCTCACCCTTGCGCTCCGGCTTGACCTTGTGGATTTTGACCTCCGGCAGGCCGCAAACGCTGAATATCTGGCTGGACCGCATGTTCTTGAGCAGGTCGCCCATCATGATGTCCGGCGTGGCCTGCACGTAAGTCGCGGGCACCCCGATTGCGGCATCGCATTCATCGATAAGCCGGCGGGCATTGGGCTGGACGGCGAAGCCGATGACGTATAGATGGGAGTAGCTCTTCGCATGGGCTTCCCGGGCCGCTTCGTAGACAAGCTTCTCGCTCACCGCGCCGTTCTCCGGTCCGAAGACCAGGGCGACCGGCTTGTCCACCCCGTTAGCCACTGCCGCCTCCGCAGAGAGCGATAGCGTCTTCGCCGGCGGCCGGACGTTCTTAAATGTGACGGCCTTCCCGCCACCGATGTGTAGAACGGGAGATTTCCGGAGGACCTCCATCATCCGGTCCACGAAGGAGCCGTGGGACTCTTCAGCACCAGAGTCTTCTGCGCCGTCCCCTTCCCAATCCACGGGTGTTGGGATCGTGGCCTCAACACAGAAAGGCCCCGTTACTCGGATGACCTTTGATTCGACCTCTGGGCGGTCGACAATGACTTCTTCCACGGAAGGCTCATCGTTGGCAATGGTGCTTGACGTTATGTGCGGAACGACTCCGCCGATTTCCTGCCCCTTTCTGTTTTTCTTGCGTAAATAGATAAACCCGCCAGCAGGCCCGCGTTTGTCATCCTTGAGTTGGTAGTACGGATACGTCGCAGTGAGAAGCCGTTGGCGTGCCAAGGCCAGTGGAACCCGACTTGTGTCTATCGTGATCCACCTTCGTCCCCACTGCTCTGCGACAAATGAAGTTGTACCTCCACCGCATGTTGGATCGAGAACGAGGTCACCAGGATCGGTGGTCATCAGGATGCAACGTTTGATGATTTCCGGGTTCGTCTGAACCACGTACAGCGGGTCTGCGGCTCCGCCCAGAGCATCCCACCAATTGGAGATTGCCTTGTAGCCGAAGTCGTCAGCATATCGCTTGAAACCAAGTTGATCATCGCCGATATAAAACCGATTCGCCGCAGCCAGTTTGGCCATCCCCGATGGCGATCCGTCGTCCGTGATGGCACTGTGCTTCCAGCAGTTCCCCTTCGCTATGCCCGGATCAAACGTCCTTCCCTTGTATTTGAAGGGTACGCTTTGAGTTCTCCGATATCCTCCGCTTGTTATGTTTTCCGACTTGAAGATACGGGTCCCGGGGAAATCCCGGAATACCAGATGGGGTTGTTCCGTGTAATCCGTCCCGCTATCCAAAGTCTTGGACAGGACTTTAAGAGATAACCCGT
>JBBAAB010000026.1:0-10946 GCA_041658445.1 Thermoleophilia bacterium | reverse complement strand
GTCGAGCGCGACGTCAATGGCGGCTAGCGTGGCGGCGGGATCAGCGAGCTGGGAGCCAATGTGGATGTGGACACCGCCCAGCCAGAGGTGTGGAAAATCAGCCGCGCGCCGGATCAGGCCGAGGCCCTCGGCCGGACTCATCCCGAATTTGGACGAAGCACCGCCAGTGACCATGTAGGGGTGCCCACCGGCTTCCACGCCAGGTCGCAGCCTCAGCGCGACGTTCGCCACTTCGCCCCGCGCGCCAGCAACATAATTCAGCCGTTCCGCCTCTCCGATTGATTCGACGTTGAACCACCCGACTCGGCTCTGAACGGCAAACTCCAACTCGGCCTGCGTCTTTCCCACGCCTGCGAATACGATCCGTTCCGGCGGGACGCCGGCTTTCAAGGTGCGGTACAGTTCGCCACCGGATACGATGTCGAAGCCGCTGCCTTTCTCATTCAGCAAGCGCAGGATGGCAAGGTTGGTGTTGGCTTTGACTGAGTAGCAAATGCGGGGGTGCAGGGGCGCGAAGGCCGCGGCGAGGCGGTGGTAATTCTGACGCAGACGGGCCGCCGAATACAGATAGAACGGCGTACCCACTGCGGCGACGATGCGCGAGACGGGCACGCGATCACAATGGAGCTCGCCGATGTGGTAGTGAAACGGCGAGGTGTCTTTCATTTGCCGTCCAGTTTGCCGACGCGGTAGGCTTGAAGGTAGGCACTGTACCACTCGTCACGACCGGCCAGCCCGCCAGCGTTCACATCCAGCATCTGCGCACCCCATTCCACCTGGCCGCGAGCCAATGTGGTGATAGCCTCGGCGTCGCGGGCAACAACGGCCTGTCCCACCTTTGGGATAACGGCATTAAGGGTTTCACCAATGACCAGCATAGCCACCTGCATCTTTCTCTGTGAATATTTCCTTTACCCGCCTGATCTCTGCTCCGCTCGCCTCACGACAGCATTGACTCTGTCCCGGATATCCTCGGGCAACAACTCTGGTTTGTGCTCGGCCAAGATTTCGCTCACGCGTTCGGCCGCCCGCTCGGCCAGGGACTTGCCCCCATGGGCCAGCCAGTTGTCATAGTTATCTCGCTCGAAGACGCGTGGATACCAGCGCTCACGGAAGTGAGCCAAGGTGTGTTCGGAGTCCAGGTATTGACCGTCAGGTGTCATCTTGTCAATGAGGTCGAGGGCCAGGGTCTCGTCGTTGATTTCAATGCCGGCCATGAAGTGCTCGATCCAGCCCACGATCTCGTCGCAGATCACCAGTTGCACCAGCGAGAAGGTCAATCCCGATTCTAGGTAGCCCAAATCGTGAATCAGGTTCGCTCCAGCCAGAGTCTCCACCAGCAGGGTCAGCACTGCCTCCGCGCCGGCTTGCGTGTCGACCAGTTTCGATTCGCTGGCGCCAGCGAAGCCGAAGGCGGGCAGATTGTAGTAGTGGGCCAGCGCCATCGCCATTCCCCGAGGATCGGGCGCGCAATACGGCCCGACCATCGTTCGCATGTCCAGGGCCTCGCCGCCCCAGCCGGGCATGATAAACGGCGCTCCTTCTCGCTTGAGTTGCGAAAGGACAAGCCCAGTAAGGACGCCCGCGTTAACCATAGCCATGTCCCCGGCCAGCGTGACCGGACCGGTCATGCCACCGGAGACCACTGGGACGTAAATCGCTGGTAAGCCCTTGTCAGCCAGATAGAGCAACTTCTGTAGCGCTTCGGCGTTGTGCTTCAACCCTGTGGTAACGTTGATGTAGCAAGCCACCAGGGGATTTTGCCGCAGTGCTTCAGGTCCGCCGACGACCGCCTCAGCCATCTCGACGGCGTCCACGCAGCCCTCGAAGTCGTAAGTCACGAAGACAATCGGCTTGGTCGTGCAAGATAGCATCGCCTCCATCTGATAGCGTTCTGCGATGGCCTGGTTGACGTCGCCAGGCAGAAACAACGACATGACGAAGTCAATGTGAGGCAAAGCATCGCACACGGTGATGCCTTCGACGACGTCTTGGAGCACGGGTTGGCGGCGCGCTCCTGTTCGATGATCTATGAGGTGGAGGCAATCGGAGCCGGGACCATAGAAGGTGCGGTGATCTTCCAGGAAAATCACCCGCTCCCCATAGCGGTTACAGAGGACGACCCGCCTGGGCACGGTGTTGAATGCTTTCTCGACCAGGCCGGCGGGGATACGCACCCGGTTGCCTTCGGCGACGAAAGCCCCTGCTTTTCGCAGCATCTCCACCGCTTCGGGTTCGAAGAGGCGGATCCCGGTCCGTTCCAAGATTTCGAGGCTGGCGTTGTGCAGTTTTTCGCACTGCTGCGGGGAGAGTTTTCCAAAGTGGGCGCTCCCGAAACTGGTGTCATTGGCACGAATGTTGTTCATTGATGCTTTCATTGATTCTCTCCTCTCTGTCTGTAGATCTGTTTGTCACGCCAAAGATGAACATCCCGTGCAGTGGTGCTATGACGCCTCACGCCACCAACTCTTTTCCAATGCATCTAACTCAGCCACGAGTTCTTGCAGCAGTGGCTTTGGCTTGTGCTCTTCTAAGATCTGGCGCACGCGTTGATTGGCCTTGTCTCCCAGAGACAATCCCCCCGCAGTCATCCACCGCTCATAGTTGTCCCGATTCGCCAACCTGGGAAACCAGTTCTTACGGAAATGGCGCAACGTGTGCTCCTCGGTTAAGTAGCTTCCGCCAGCAGATCCCACCTGTGCTATCACATCCAGGGCCAACGTCTCCGGTGTGATCTCGATCCCTTTCATAATGCAGTTCACCATGCTAATGAACTCGTCGGTAGCAACGATTAACTCCAGCGAAGCGGAGTTAGCCGCCTCGGTGAAACCCACATCGTGCACCAAGTTCGCGCCGCTCAGGGCTGCCATCAGGCACGAGATGGCCGATTCCGCCGCCGCTTGTTGGTCGAACTCCACGGCATCCGTGCATCCCGCCGTGCTGAACATCGGCAAATGCAGGTAGTGGGCCATCTCGGTCAACGCGGCCGCCCATAGGCTTAACTCCGGTGCTCCGTAGGAAACCAGCGTGCTCTTCATGTCCATGATGGTCGGCACACCGCCAAAGATGAACGGCGCCCCGCGCCGTTTCAACTGTGCGATCACCAGTCCACTCAGCGACTCGGCCATACAGGCCACCAGATTGCCGGCCGCCGTCACTGGAGCCGAACTCCCGGCTACAGTCATCGGTGTGTAGATCACCGGAATACCGTGCTCGACACAGAAGAGAAGCTTGGCGACGCCTTCGTCTGTATGCATGAAGGGCGAGAAGGGCTCTGCATAGTGCACATAGTATGGCCGCCGGGCCAGCGCATCCCAGCCGCCCACCACCATCGCCGCCATCTCAGCGATGGCCTTCAGGCTGGCGAAGTCCCCCGTGCCGTGCATCAGAGGCTTGGTGCAGTTCTTGACCGTCTCCTTGTGGCCAATACGAATTGCGATGTTGCCGGGAACGTCGCTATAGATCGATGAGAACGAAACCAAGTCAATATTCGGCAGCGCATCGCAAAGCACGGCCCCCAACCGGGCGTCTTCCCGCATACACGGGCGGCGGGTGCGGTTGAAAGGGTCGAAAAAGTAAGTCGAGTCCACCTGGCTGCTAAAGTAGACTCGCCCACTCTCCAACAACGCGGCCGGCTCGCCGTCCCGACTATAGATGGCAATACTCCGAGGCGCGCTGGCCAGTGCATCTTCCACCAAGTATGAAGGGATGTGGACGCGCCGTTGCGGGCCGACACTCGCGCCTGCTCCGCTGAGCAGATCCAGTCCCTCGTCGTTGTCCACCCTTACCCCTGTGCTTTCCAGCGCCCCCAATGCGCTCAGAAACAGTGTCTCTTTCTGGTCTTCGGTCAGTATTTGTAATCGAGGTGTGATTAGCGTTGTGGAACCAGCTTTCATCATTGGAAATCTCCTCATTCTCTTGTCTCAGAATCGGTCAGGAAGAAGCCGTGTGGAAAGGGATCATCAGGATCAAGGACAAACTGGTGCAGACCGGTCAAGTGGGCTCGCCCCGCCACCCGTGGAAGGATGGCCTTATGTTCGCCGACGTGCGTTTCACCCACGATCTGGCCCATAAAACGGGTGCCGATGATGCTCTCGCTGACGAACCCCTCGCCCAACTTCAATTCTCCCCTCGCGTGCAGCACGGCCATCCTGGCGCAGGTGCCAGTCCCACAGGGAGAGCGGTCTACTGTCCGGTTGCCAAGAATTACTGTGTTGCGCGCGTGCAGAGCGCCATCCGCCTGGCGCTCTGCCGGACCGCAAAACTCCACACAATCGATGAGATCCATGAAAGGCAGTTCCGGGTGTCGCACAGAAAGCTGGGAGTTTGCCGCGTCGCGAATACGGATGCCCAAGTTGATCAAGGCTTCTGCATTTGCGGGGACAAGCTCCAGCCCGGTTCGTTGGGCCTTGACCAGCGCGAAAAAACCACCACTGTAGACAATATCCGCCATCACGTCACCCAGGTCCGGGACCGCGAGACGAGCGTCAAGTTGATAAGCGAAAACCGGCGTGTTGTCGAAAGAAACCTCACGCACGCGGCCCCCCTCAATGTGTATCCGAGTGTGGACCAAGCCTACGGGAGTATCGAAAGTCACAGTTGTCTCCGGTTCGACAGCCTCAACCATGCCGGTTTCCACCAGGGTCGTAGCAGCGCCTATGACCGCGTGACCACACATCGTGGTGTACTGCTGGGTGTTCATGAAGATCAAGCCGAAGTCAGCCTCCGGGTCAGTGGGGGTTGTGAGGATTGCGCCGTACATGTCCTGGCGGCCTCGCGGTTCGAGGAGCAGTAAGCGGCGCAGGCCATCCAATTTGTTGCGCGCATACGCCATTTTCTCCGCCATCGTCGCGCCCGGTAGGGATGGCAGGCCGCCGACCACCAAGCGGGTCGGTTCGCCGGCGGTGTGTGAATCTACAGTTGAAATGATGCGTGTGAATTGGACCATTTTCCTTCTCTATTCCTACACTTCGCGCAGCGCCTCGAGCGGGATGTGGCAAGAGATGTGATGTCCGTCGCCGGCATCCTGACAGGGCGGCTCGTCCGTCTCGCAGATGGCGCCCAGTTTGCGCGGGCAGCGGGTATTGAAGCGGCAACCGCTGGGCGGGTGGATGGGGCTGGGGACCTCTCCCTCTAGGATGATCTTCTTGGTCTCTTGGCCATGTTTCACGGTAGGGATCGCCGAAAACAGGGCTTGACTATATGGATGCAAAGGGTCATCTGAAATATCCTGAGCCCTGCCTATCTCTACGATCTTCCCCAAATACATTATGGCAATGCTGTCGCTTATATACTTTACCATATGAAGGTCGTGCGAGATCCAGAGGTAGGTTAACTTGAATTCATCCTGCAAATCCTGCATTAAATCGAGAATTGCAGCCGCGATAGAGACGTCCAGGCCGGATGTGAGCTCATCAGCAACGATGAATTGCGGGCGGAGTACCAGCGCTCTGGCTATTCCAATCCGTCTGGCCTGTCCCCCACTAAACTCGTGGGGGTATTTATCAGCATCTTCGCTAGACAACCTCACCGTTTCGAGCAACCGCGCTACCTCATCCTGAATCTCATCTTCGTACTTTTTCATGCCATGGATCCTAAGTGGTTCCGCAATGATCTCCCCAGCTGTCATCCGCGGATTAAGGGAGGAACGTGGATCTTGCATTACTATCTGCGCCTTGCGCCTAAACTTCTGCATTTCTCTTTTGCTGAACTCCAATAAGTTTTGACCTTCGAAGAGAATTTTGCCATTTGTTGGCTCAACCAAACGCAGGATACTCCTGCCAACGGTGCTCTTTCCACAACCGGTCTCCCCTACCAAGCTGAAGTTCTTCCCTTCCTCAATGGTAAAGCTCACATCGTCCACCGCATGTACAATCCTCAGACCCTTGCCAAACACCTTAGATAGTATCCCTCTCCCCTTGTAAAAATAGGTCTTCAACCCCTGCACTTGTACCAAAGGTACTCTTTCCCTCTTCTTTTTCATATTTTTTTATATCCGAAACAGGCAACTGAATGTCCTGAGGCTATCTCCAACAGCTTCGGTGGCTTTTCCTTGCAGATCTCCCTTACATACGGACATCTCGGATGAAATTTACATCCATTGGGCCGTTCGGTAAGATCTGGTACACGCCCTGGAATTGTACCGAGTCTCTTGCCCCTAGCCTCAGCTCCGGGGAGGCACCGCAGCAGAGCCTCTGTATAAGGATGCGCGGGGTCTTCGAATAATAGTGTGGTGTCAGCATACTCCACGATATTACCAGCATACATGACAGCGACTCGATCACTTATCTCGGAGATCACGCCTAGATCGTGAGAAATATATAGGACTGAAGCCCCATATCTCTTTACCAGGCTTTTTAACAACTCAAGGATCTGTGCCTCGATAGTAACATCCAACGCGGTCGTTGGCTCATCAGCAATCAAGAGGGAGGGATTACAGCTGAACGCCATTGCGACCATGACCCTTTGGATCATCCCACCACTAAATTGAAATGGGTAATCTGTCAGTCTTTCCGCGGGATCTGCGATTCCTACCTCCTCCAGCATTTTGGCAGCTTCATTCCGGAGCTGAATTCCCTTCCCATGAGGGCCTAATCGCCGATCTTTGTGAAAGCGCAACACATCTACTATCTGAGTCCGAATCGTGAAGACAGGATTCAATGCATGCATGGGATCCTGGATGATCATTGCAATCTCTCTCCCCCTTATTTCCCTATTCATTATTCTCTCAGGGAGATCGAGTAGATTCCTTCCTTTGAATAGGATCTCACCTTGCACTATCTTCCCAAACCGCGGCAGAAGCTTCATGATAGAGAGCCCCAAGGTGGTTTTGCCGCAACCGCTCTCCCCAACTAAGCCCAATACCTCCCCTTCCCTTATATCAAGGCTCACATTATCGAGAGCGCGACCAATCCCCCTGCGCGTCGAATACTCGACGGTCAAGTCGCTCACTCTTAAAAGTCTTTCATTCATCTGCTTCACGCTCCCTGGGGTTGAGAGCGACCCGCAGTGTTTCAGCTAACAGGGAGCACCCTAACATCGTAGTTATTAGGACGATTGCGGGCCAGATGATCATCAAAGGAGCGGTCTCTATGTATGTGTATCCTTGTCTCAGCATAATACCCCATGAGGACGTCGGCGGCTGCAAGCCCAATCCCAAAAATGAGAGGGCCGATTCCCACATGATCATGACTGCCAGATCCATACCAGCCAGCACAATAATCGGTGACAGAATGTTAGGAGTGATGTGACTGAGGAGAATCCGGCCGGTGGTAGCACCAAGAGATCTTGCTGCTATGATACACTCCTCTTCCTTAAAAGAGAGTGTTTGGGCTCTTGCTACCCTTCCGTATGCAGGAAAGGACGTATATGCCAAGATAAGGATAATATTAAGAAGAGATGGTCCGAAGATAGCCGCCAGGACCAAGATCACAATAACCGATGGGAAAGACCTTATTACATCGAATATCAGAATCACTATATAGTCAACCGCTCCGCCATTATAAGCGGCAATAGCTCCTAGGGGGACTCCAACGAGTACTGCAATTCCTACGGAGCATATCGATACAACTGCAGCCACTCTAGCTCCGTAGATGAGCCTGGATAAGATATCCCTGCCAACATAATCCGTTCCCAGCAGATGCTCTGGGGACGGTCCTGCAAAGCGATTCGCTATATCTTGTTCATTTGGATCAAACGGCGCAATCCAAGGAGAGAAGAGGGCGCACATTAATATTATTGCTATAATGGAAACCCCGATTAACCCCCGAGGCTCCCGCCTGATCACATGGATTATTTGGGCTATTTTTTTGATCCGTAGGTGAGATTTCCTCTTGTAACTATCCCATCTGCGCGAGAGTTCAATAGAGACCTTTTCCTGAGTCATTTCTATTTATCTCCATCTTATTTGTACCGTATCCGCGGATCAAAGTAAGCATAAGAAAGATCCGCGGCTAGATTAGCCAGGATGAATAGAAGCGCTGCTATAAGGACCCCTCCCTGTACCACCGGCAAATCCCGGGCAGAGACCGCATCTGTAATTACCTTCCCGATTCCCGGTCGATTGAAGATCATCTCCACAAAGACAGCGCCCCCCAGCAGCTTACCCACTCCTAAACCGATGGTCGCAACAACGGGAATGATCGCATTCTTCAGAGCATATTTATAAGCGATATATCTCATAGGCGCTCCGAACGATCTTAATACCTTAATATAGTCCATATCAAGTACCTCAAGTGTAGTGTCTCTTACTAGCCTAGCGATGTAACCCAACCAGCCCAATGTAAGTGCAATAACCGGCAGGATCAAATGATGTGTCTGATCTACAATGTTACCTGCTTCTCCTCCTCCTAGGACCGGAAATAAGCGTAAACGTACCGAAAATATCAGCAACAATAGACAAGCTGCAACGAAATCCGGTACTGAAACTGCTATGAGCGAGAGCACAGTAACCAAATGATCAATTATGGTTTTCCCATGGATCGCCGCCAGAACTCCCAAGATTATCCCGAAAAAGGCCGCTAATCCCATGCTGGAAAGAGTTAATACTATGGTGTAGGGTAAGGCTGACATTATTAGTGAAGAAACTGAGTGTCCAGACCAAACGGATTCACCCAGGTCCCCGTGCAAAATACCCCAAATGTAGCGTCCTAGCCGAACATATACAGGTTGATCAAGGCCCAAACTTTTGTTCAAAGTTTCGACCATGGCAGGCGTAGCCCTGGGTCCAAGCATGACTGATGCCGGATCTCCAGGGAGAAGGTAGATCAGACTGAATAAGAAGAGTAGTACACATAATAGCGTTGGAATTATCCCGAGAACGCGTTTGACGAAATACTTTAACACGTTATGCCTACTTGAACATAATTATATATGAGTCCCATGATATTAGATAAGGTTTACTGGTTAAATTGGGGAGGCGCCCCATTTTGGGCGAAAAAAGACTGATTTAACGGGAAAAGACAAGGGAAAATGGTCATATCATGGCATTCCCGACCCACTATTTGAGTCATCAACACCTTCTTTCAGGAGACTCATGTTTATAATCTTTGATATTCGCAACTTTGTCCAATATAAATTTGCAAGAAGGAGACGTCAGACTAAGTCTTGACTATTACAAGTTACCTAGCTGGCGTCTCCTTCCATCCACGACTCACTCCTTGCTTACTTATCTAATTGACTCATTTGTCGGCTACCAGTTCCATCTGCCAAGGAGCCAGTCGACCATTTGGGAAGATTTCTCCTGGCATAACATATTTCTGCATTACATCAGCCTCGACATCATAAGTAAGCCAAATTGCCCACACATCCTTGTCAATTATTTTCTGCATCTCGACATATAGGTCCGCCCGCTTTTGGGGATCCATTTCTGCGTCCGCCTGCAACCAGAGCGCGTCATATTCTGGATTGCACCACTGACTGGGATTCCAGGTTTGCCCACATTGAAACCATTCAGTAGTATATCCTGGATCCACAGTCGTCGTATAGAATTGAATGTAAAAGTTGTTGTCTCTCCCTGCATTCGTTGCCTCGTTGAAAGCCCCTACCTCTTCCACCACAACGTTCACAGTTATTCCTATCTTTTCCAGCTGCGATTTAACTACTTCACCTATAATTGTATTCTCTTCTGCTGTCCACGCCAGGAAGGTGATTTCAAGCCCAGCCCCTCCTGGATAACCAGCCTCTACAAGCAGTGCTTTAGCTTTATCAAGGTCCGGTTCATAGATTGGGGCGTCTTCCCAACGACCTAGCATCCCTGGCGGGAACATTGTATTTGCTCTCTCTGGGATTCCATTAAACGCGGCTTGAAGAATATCATCAACGTTTATCGCGTATCTGACAGCTTCTCTAACCTTCAAGTTATCAAATGGTGGTTTATTCATCGTAAATCCTATCCACCAGTACTTGAGGCCAGGTTTCAGGTATACATTAAGGTCCGGATTCGCTTGGAATGCCTCAATGTTCTTCAACGAGATCCCGCCAACATCGATCTCACCAGCTTTAAGGGCCATTTCTACAGTTCCGATTTCTTCTATAGGGACAAAGATGAGTTTTCCTATCTTCGGTGGCACTCCCCAGTAGTCCGTGAACGCCACAAGCACTGTCTCTTGCCCAGGAGTCCAGTGGTCAAATTCGTAGGGTCCCGTTCCTATTGGATTGAGGCCGAAGACTTCATTCCCCATTTCCTCTACAGCCTTCTTGGAAACGATGAAACCCGCATTTAGAGGTAAAGTTGAGGTGAATAGCCGAGCGGATGGCGTCTTAAGGACAAGCTTAACCGTGTAAGCATCAATTATCTCTACCTGATCTAAGGCTCCCCATGAAGATGCCTCCGGAGATCCCTGCTCTGGATCAATAATTCTTTCGAAGGAGAATTTGACATCCTCGGCAGTCAACTCCCCATACCCTTTTTGAAACTGAACGCCCTGCTTTAAATAGAAGGTTATTTCCTGGTTATTCTCCGAAATATCCCATCTAAGGGCTAAATCTGGCACGACTTCCCAGGTTCCCTCCTTATATTTAACAAGCCCACTGTATATACTGTTCATTATAGTGAACTCTCTCTCTACGCTAGTCAGAAAGGAGGGGTCCAAAGTGTTTATATCTCCCCAGTTCGCTATCCTTAGCTCACTTTTTCTCACCGGTGCCTCGGTGGGAGTGGGTAGTGCCTCGGTGGGTGTGGGTAGTCCCTCCACTGGTGTTTCCTTCACTGCTGGTGCACAGCTTACAAGCAAGACCACAACCAACATGGCTGCCATCACACGTAAGAGTAATGCTGATCCTTTGCCTATCATTACTGCCTCCTTTGGGTTTTCATTATGATACTACTACAGGGTAATGGAATTTACTTTTGTCTGGTGCCAATAGCGACAAAGTCCTCATCCGCCACATCTTTTAGGGAGACCTCCTTTCTAGTGACTAGTGATCTCGCACTTCATAATGAATGG
>JBBAAB010000025.1:0-11072 GCA_041658445.1 Thermoleophilia bacterium | reverse complement strand
ACCACCGTCGCTATCATCTGGTGGTCCTGGATGTATTCCAGAACAGAATTTTCCTTATGCGGCTGCTTGATCGGCGTACCTATTTCCCTGTCACCTCTGCCTGCGTCCAACGATTGCCATGACAACTACGGGAATAAACCACATAATCCCCCAAAATACAACGGCCATTACCGGATTGATGACGCCCTCGGCCTCAGGAACAGCAGCCGGCCCCAGCGCGTCGAACAGAAAAATTGACACCCCGGAAAGGCTGATCAGCGACCAGACGATTATGAGATATATAAACGGTTTACTCACGAGGACAATTATACAGGGGGCGCACGGCTTGTGCGCCCCCGATGAAAAACAGCTTTCGTACAGGTTTCTAGAAGTAACCCAGGTCCCGCAACTGACTCATTATCTCCTCTTTTTCCTGCGAACGCCCTTCCCGCTCCGGGCCATCGCCACGGGGCTTCGTGCTCTTCTGTGTGCAGGGCGCGCAGCCAAGGCTTCGATAGCCCTGGTCGTACAGCTCGCAGTATGGGAGATCGTATTTTTCTATGTAGGCCCAGATGTCCAGTTCGGAGAAATGGAGAATGGGTTGTACGCGTGTGTGCTCGGGACGCTCCGAGAAATATTCCTCGTTGATACGGGCTGGCTGTTCATCCCAGCGCACACCGGTGATGAGGGCCTTCCAGCCATGCTCGTCCACAGCCATGTTGATGGCCTCTGTCTTCATCACCAGGCAGCATTGCTCGTGATCCTCGGCGATCTTGATTTTTTTCAGCCCCTCCTGGTTGGTAGTTATGATGAGGTCAAGGTCCCAGTCGCGGGCCAGGCGGTCACGGAACTCGATGATCTGTTTGGGTTTTACAGTAGTATCGAGGTTGAGTACCGGTATGGGTACGGTGCCTTCGCCGATGCGTTTCAACAGGTGAAGCACTGTAAGTGAGTCCTTGCCGCCGGTGAAGGTTGTCGCAATTTTTCCATCGAAGCGCTTAAGGGCCTCTTCAAGGACATCCATGCTCCTTTTTTCCTTTTGTTCGAACGTCCAGTTTTTGCTTTCTTCGTAACCCATGTAATTCCCCTGGTGATAGTAGACCGGAAGAGGTGCGGCTGCCCTGTTTGCATATGTAAATATTGTACCGAAATTACCCCGGTTTTGCCCGGGCCGGGTTTTCTGCTTTATCATCCCTGTGCTTTCAGGCTTTAATAACCGGCCCACCGGGTTCCTGGATAACCTCCAGGCTTCTCAGGCGATTGAGCATGGCGGCCACCTCATGGCGTCTGGGCATAGCGTAGTCGCCCGGGTGTGCACCCTTTTTGTCCGGAGCGGCAAAGGGAGAGATGACATCCAGACCAAGGCGGGACAAGTCGTCAAAAAGCTGGTCGAGCACACCGGCCATAGGGGACTCACCGTTGAAATATCCCTGTCTGAGGCCATACCAGACCATATCGCCTATAGCACGAGTCTGACTAATATCAACAATCTGCTCCACGGCGGCGAGATCGATCATCTGTCTGCCGAAAGCGATGCTTCCCAGAGATTTCGCCTGGACCTTGTCCCGGCTGCCACGTCTCGGGTCGATCCCCCGCGCCATCGGCGCCCTCCTGACAAGATCACCAAATCGCTCGCCACTCTCGCGCACGCGGACATCCCGGCGGGTGGTTGCGATCTCCCTCGCCCTCTCCGTGACAACGAAAGGCCTGTAGTTTTCCATGGCTATCACCGTATCGGCCACTTCAAAGTAGTCGCCCGACCCGCCCATTACCAGTATCGTTGATACACCGTATTCTTTGTGTAAGTTCTGGACCTGGTCGACGAAGGGCGTGATCGGCTCCTTGTCTCTGGAAATTAGACGCTGCATCAGTTCATCGCGAATCATGAAATTGGTTGCGGAGGTGTCCTCGTCGATCAGCAGCATCCTGCTGTCTGTTTCAAGCGCCTCGATGATATTGGCGGCCTGCGAGGTGCTGCCGCTGGCATTCTCCGTACAGAAGGCGACGGTATCCGTCCCGAAGGGAAGATTGGAGATGAAGGGGCTGATGTCCACTTTTTCCACGCGGCGTCCGTCCTCGGCGCGAATCTTGACGGCGTCAGCCCTTGTTACGACCAGTTCGCGGCCATCACCGGGCACATGGCTGTAAACGCACCGCTGAAGGGCGGAGAGCAGCGTGGACTTTCCATGATATCCGCCACCTGCGATCAGGGTAACGCCTTCGGGTATGCCCATCCCTGACACTTTGCCCCTGTTGGGGAGGCGGACTTCCACCTTAAGCTCATCCGGCGACTGGAAAGCGATGACATCGGCGGTCTTCAATGGCAGATCTTTGATACCGCTCTCACGGGGAAGAATCGAACCATCACCCACGAAGGCGATCAGGCCCATCTCACCAAGACGGCCGCGCAGCCATTCCTGGTCCTCGGCGGCCTCGACATGCCTCCTTACCAGATTGGCATCGAGCGACCCGTAAAACATGGAGCCATCGACAAGCCGGGGAACCTCCCCGATGAGCATCGCCACCGCCTCATGTCCCAGGCAACGGCGCCCGGACGCCGGCAGGCCGGCGGTGAAGCGTACCTCTACATAATCACCGGTGACCACCACTGAAGTTCGTTCGAGGATCTCCTGATTTCCCGCATCGACTCCCATAAAACCGGATTTGCCCGTGCCGCGATGTCCGTTTACATGCAGCCCGATCGACTGTTGAAAAACGCGGGCCAGGTAATCTCTGAGAGCGATCCGGCGCACGGGAAGCGTGAAGAGATCGGGATCGAAACCTGCCTTATCCTGTTTTACCCGAACCCGCAGCCGCGAAGGCGCCGCGAACGGATCTCCCTGGACGTAATCTACAAAGAGCGTAAAGCGCGGGAACTCGAAGGCACCGCGAATCTGACGGTAAGCCTTGTAGCCGCGGCCGTCTAACTGTTCCAGTTTCCGCTGTAAGCTGGCTGCATCCATATCTACCTCCGCTATATTCTACTTCCATATTCAGCAGCATGTCGCGTCCAGATTATCACCCGCTTCGGACGTAAATGCGTCTGTGCGTTTCAAACAGATTTTAACGGGGAAAAGGGAAATTGATGACAGCTGCTTAATAGTTGTTATAGAGTATACGCAGCTGCACTTATGTGCATACCAACATAGCCGTCCGACACCTGAAGGGCGGCGTTAAAAGAGGGAGGTCGAAACCTTGGAACACGAAGAGATGTCCCTGTTCCCCGGGTTATCACGCAGAGATTTCCTCAAGACCTGTGGCGCGCTCGCTGCCGTGATTGGGCTTAGCGGGCCGATGGCGGCGCCCAAGGTCGCAAACGCACTGCAGCAGCTGGCGAAGCGCCCCGCGATCGTGTGGTCCTGCTTCCAGGAATGCCTGGGCTGCTCGGTTAATCTCCTCCAGTCGCGCAAACCCGGCCCCGCAAACCTGATCCTGCAGCAGATCTCCCTCAATTACCACGAGGCGGTCATGGCCGCCGCCGGCAGTCAGGCGGAAAAGAGCTTCCGCGAGACCGTCGACTCCAAGGATTTCTATTATGTGGTCGAGGGTGGCATCGCGACCGGCATACCCGAAGCCTGCACCATCGGCGGCAAAACCTCGATGGATATCTGCAAGGATACTTACCAGAAGGCCAAGGCGACCATCGCCATCGGCACCTGCGCCTGTTACGGCGGCATCCAGGCGGCCAAACCGAATCCCAGTGGCTCAAAGGGTGTTGCCGATTTCCTGAAGGAAAACGCCGGCATCGCGAATCCCACGGTTATCAACTCACCGCGCTGCCCTGGAAACGCGGACGACACGGTCGCCATCCTGCTTTACGCGATCGTCAAGAAGAAACTTCCCGAGCTGGACGACCTGGGCCGACCCAGGTTCCTCTTCGGCCAGCTGGTACACGATAACTGTGAGCGCCGCGGCCACTTTGACGACGGCGAGTTCGTGGAGGTCTTCGGTGACGAGGGCTCGGACAACGGCTGGTGCCTTTACAAGGTCGGATGCAAGGGGCCTGTTGCCTATGCCCCCTGCCCCAAGACGCGCTGGAATGCCAATGTATCGTGGCCGGTTGCGGCCGGCGGTCCGTGTATCGGTTGCTCCGAGCCGGACTTCTGGGACAAGCAGTCGCCTTTCTATGAAAAAGCGCCGGGCATTAGATTGCCTGGCGATATCACACCCACTCAGGTCGGCGTCGCGCTCGGAGCGGCCACGGCAGTAGGTATCGGCGCTCATTTCGTCGGTCAGGCCGCGACGGGAAGGCTGTTTAAGGGAGCGCCCGTTGAAGACAAGGAAGAGGATACGGGCTCCAAAGAAGGAGGTAAGTAGATGACCAAAGTAGTCATCGATCCGATTACCCGCATAGAAGGCCACCTTCGAATCACCTGCACGGTGGAAAACGGCAAGGTCACGGACGCATGGAACACGGCGACGATGTTCCGCGGTTTTGAAATCTTCATGAAGAACCGTGATCCCATGGGCATCTGGCAATTCGCGCAACGCATCTGCGGTGTCTGCCCGACTCCGCATGCTTTCAACTCGGTGCGCGCGGTGGAGACGGCCATGGGGATGGACAAGATGCCCGACAGCGCCAGGCTCATCCGTAACATGATGGAGGCCACACAACTGGGGTATGACCACATTCTGTGGTTTTATCAGCTAAACGGGTTCGATTACGTCAATGTGCCCAACTCGCTCAAGGCAAATCCCACGACCCCCAGCCTCAAGGCGGTTCAGGCACAGGTCAAGGCGATCGTCGATTCCGGCCAGCTGGGACCCTTTGCGAATATGTACTGGGATCACCCGGGTTACGCGCTGCCTCCAGACCTGGATCTGGAAATTACCGCACACTACCTGCAGGCGCTGGAGATTCAGCAGAAAGCCTGTGATGCCGGCGCCATGCTCGGCGGCCGCTATCCGATGATCAACAACTATGTGCCGGGTGGAGTAACCCAGATGCCCGGCATCGAGGAAATCGAGTATTACAAATCACAGATGGCCGACATCAAGACTTTCATCGACACCGTCATGGTGCCCGACCTGCTGGCCATCGCGCCCTACTACCTCGACCTCGCCACCTTCGGCAAGGGCGTTGGCAACTTCCTCACATGGGGCGTTCTGGACGAAAAAAGCCAGGATCCGTACGACCGGCTCTTCCCACGGGGCGGTATTTTCGACGGCAAGCTGGAGTTGCAGAAAGTCGATCTCAACGATGTCCGGCAGTACACCAAGTCCTCCTGGTACGACGATGGCGTCGGCGCCGGGAAGCATCCGCTGGATGTAGGACAGGAGCCGATCAAATTCACCAAGATGCCGCCGATGGATGGGGAGGCCCTGCCGGAGGGCAAGTACGACTGGACCCAGGCGGTGCGCTACGGCAAGGAAGACCGGCCCATGGAGGTCGGACCGCTGGCCCAGGTGCTGGTCGCCTACCTGGCGGGCAGGCCCGAGGTCAAAAAGCTGGTCGACGACACCCTGGCGGCCGTGGGGCAGGCAGGAAACCCGACGGTGCTGCTGTCCAATCTCGGAAGAGTCGCCGCCCGCGTGATCAAGGCCAAGGTGAATTCCGACAACGCTCTGCGCTGGGCCGACGAACTGCTTGATAATATCGGCAAGGGCGAAACCCGGATCTACAATGAGCTGGATTTCAGCAAGGACGGCACCGGCCAGAGTGGCTGGGACGCGCCCCGCGGCTCACTGGCCCATTACACGAAGATAAAGGGCGGCAAGATAGACACATATGCGGCAGTGCCACCGTCCAACTGGAACCTGTCACCACGGGATGACAAGGGAGTGCGGGGACCGGTCGAGGAGGCTCTGGTTGGAACGCCGGTTGCTGATCCCGCCAGACCGCTGGAGATCTTGCGAACCGTTCACACGTTCGATCCATGAATGGCGTGTGCGGTTCACGTGATTGAACCGAAATCCAACAAAGTCCTGAAGTTCCAGGTAAGGTAGGCGGTCATGTCCAGAGGAATTCCGCCCACAAGAGAAGAGCACCCGCGGCCCGCGATCATCATGCACGCTATTCACATGGTGTCACTGGTGCTGCTGATTTTCACGGGCTTTTATATCCACAGCCCGTTCTTCAGCGGTTTCATGGGCTACGCGCGCTCTATCCACCAGGTAACGATGTGGACATTCCTGTTCACAACGGTTATCCGTATCTACTGGTCTTTTTTCGGCGCCGGCTCGGCGCCACCCGGAGGCCGTGTAAAGGTAAAAGATTTCCACTGGTTCAGCCCGTTCGGGCATGAGGGAGAGGGTACTGCGCGCGATACGATCAAGTACTACCTGTTCATGCGCAAGACATATCCCTCGGTATACAAGTTCAACCCTCTGCAGAAGAGCATGTACCTGCTTTGGGCGTTCGTCTTCATACCGTTGATCACGCTCACCGGTCTATGCCTGTGGACGCCGACACAGTCTTTCTTCGAGTCGTTCACATATTCGATGGGCGGTCTGGCTGCGATGCGCGGCTACCATTATCTGCTGATGTGGTTATTCATCTGCACCGCAGCCATCCACCTGTATCTGGTTATAGCCGAGGTAGCGCGCGAGCTGCCGCTGATGTTCGCCTGGCGCGAAGGCAAGAACGCGCCCCCGAAGCGGTCATAAATGCAGTCCGATCGAGGAACGGCTGACAAGGAAACAGCAAGTGGCAGAGTGCTTATTGACAGGATTGAATGAAGTTAGAGGGGGCGCCGGCCTTTCGGCCGGCGCCCCCTCTGTCACCATCCTCGGCGTCGGCAACACCCTCATGGGTGACGACGGTCTTGGCATCTTCGTAGTCGAGGAGCTCGACGCGCAGACACTTGGACCCAATGTCAATGTCGTCATTGGCAATACCGCCGGCATGGCGCTGCTCAAACACTTCCTCGACTCCGATGTGGTCGTCGTTATCGACGCCATCGACACCGAAGCCGAGCCCGGCGCCATCTTCCGCTTCAACCCGGATGAGGCCGGCATCATGGGCCTGCGCTCCAACAACATCCACGGCATGGGCGTGCCACATCTCGTGACCAACGCGCGGCTGATGGGCGCCAATCCCGAAGTTATCGTCTTCGCCGTGCAGGTGGCCAACGTCATGCCCGACGACCGGCATCTTTCTCCGCCGGTGGAGGCGGCGGTCGAGCGCGTGCGCAAGCTGGTGACCGAAGAGGTGCGTGGGTTAATCGCCTGATTGTTTGACTTCCGCCCCCGCCTCGTTTGTATTTCCCCCTTCTCCGGGTAGAGAATTGATGCCATGTTAATGATTCTGCTGGCATTGTTCATAATGGTCCCCCTGCTCGAGTTGCTGGTCATCATCGAGATAGGCTCGCAGCTGGGATATGGTGTGACGATTCTGGTGCTGCTCGTTATCAGCGTCGCGGGCGCGGCGCTCGCCAAACGCCAGGGGTACGCGGTCGTCGCGCGAATCCAGGACGAGCTCCGCTTCGGCAAGATGCCCGGGGACTCGCTGATCGACGGGGCGATGATCCTGGCCGGCGCCCTGCTCCTGCTCACGCCCGGCTATATAACCGATACAGTGGGGCTGCTTCTGCTGCTGCCTCCGGTGAGACGCGTTGTGCGCCCGTTTGCCAAGCGCCGCTTAAGACGCGCCGTCGAGCGCAAGGCGATCCGCATTCTCACTCCCGATGAGCCCTACGGGCCCGACTCCAATGACCGTCCTTATGAACCGGAACAACGCCGCAAGGAGCTGGAAGACTAGTTGCCCCGCGCGTTGTTATACGTTCTGGTATTCACGGCTGGCATGACGACCATGGCTACGGAGATGTCGGCCTCGCGCCTGCTGGCGCCATACTTCGGCAATTCGCTCTATATTTGGGCCAACCTGATCGGGCTGATCCTCATCTATCTCACGGCGGGTTACTATCTGGGCGGCAGGCTCGCGGACCGCAGGCCGGAACCGCGTCTGCTCTGCACGCTGACAATGGCGGCGGCAGTGGCCATCGCGATTCTGCCTTTTATCGCACGTCCGATCATGGGGCTGGCCATAAAGGGGCTCGAACAGATTTCCGCCGGCGCGTTCATCGGCTCGTTCGCGGTTACCGTGCTTCTCTTTGCCGTTCCGGTGACCATTCTGGGGATGGTGGCCCCATTCGCCATCCGCCTGCGGGTAACCGGAGTCGAGACCGCGGGCAACGTCTCCGGAAGCCTCTACGCGCTTTCGACAGTCGGCAGCATCGTGGGAACCTTCCTGCCGGTGCTCGTGCTTATCCCCTGGATCGGAACCAGAAACACGATGCTGGTCTTCGCGGGGGCGCTGGCGGCGGTTTCCGCGGCAGGCTTGGGCCGCAGACTTTTCGCGGGGGCTCCACTTGTCATACTGGCAGGTATTGTCATACCCCAGGGGGCCATCAAGCCGGACTCGAACAGCATCTTCGAAACCGAGTCTCCCTATCATTACATTCAGGTTACAGAGAAGAACGGCACCAGATATTTAAAGCTCAATGAGGGGTGGGCGGTCCATTCCATCTACAACCCGGACCGGCTGCTCACCGGAGCATACTGGGATTATTTCAGCGTGGCCCCATGGTTCGCCTCTGCCGGATCCCCCGAAAAGGCACTCGTCATAGGCAACGCCGCCGGCACTATTCCCCGACAACTGACATATTTCTACCCGGATATCAAAATAGACGGGGTAGAGATCGATCCCGATGTCGTCGATACGGGCAAAAAATACTTTGACATGAACGAGCCCAACCTGACCTTGCACGTGGCCGACGGACGGCCGTATCTTAAAACAAGCGACAAAATCTGGGACCTGATCGCCGTCGATGCTTTCCGCCAGCCCTACATCCCTTTTTACCTGACGACCCGGGAGTTCTTCCGTGAGACTTCCGACCATCTGAGCGACAGGGGCGTCGTTATGATAAACGTGGGAAAGACCCCGGGGGACAGCGCCGTCGCCGATGCCATCGCGTCAACCATGCGCGATGTCTTCCCGTCTGTATACACATTTGAGACGGGACAGTTCAACCAGCTGGTGGTAGCGACAAAAAAGCGGACGCGGGTCACGGACCTAGGGGAAAGAACCAGCGCCATGCCACCGGGAGTGACACAGCTGGCGCGTGACGTAACTCCATATCTTGTGGATGTTCAGCCCGGGGGCACCGTCCTGACCGACGACAAGGCTCCGGTGGAGTGGCTGACCGACCAGATGATCGTCAATTACGCCACCCAGGGACAGGAATAGGGCTCTCTTGCCTGGGCAGACTGGTATTGCTATCATCCACACCCAACGTTCGTGTTTTTTTTATATATGGCGATGAGGCTCGCCTTTAACCGCTCTCTGAGAGCTGATGGCTTCTGCAGGTAACTGTGGGAGCTTTTTTTGGTCCCGACACGAAGCCGATGACGTGAACCGGATTGCCGAAAGCACGAATCGGGGAGGTAGCATGAGAAAAACGGCCAGCATATGTTGAATTACCTGGTAATAGGTCTTGGAGGTTTTGCCGGCGCTGTCAGCAGGTATATAGTCGCCCCCTGGATCGGCATCGCCGGTGTGAGCGTTTTCCGCGGGGTCAGCGGTTACGGCGCCGACCTGGTGCTGCATTCATCAAAGATGCTTGACCTCTCTACAAATCTGCCGCTCAAAATCGAAGCGGTGGACGCGGAAGAAAGGCTTGACGCTGTGTTGCCCGAAATCTGTGAGGTAGTGGAGAAGGGGCTGGTGGAGATCTCCGACACTGTCGTGATCAGAAGTGACGCGAGCCGTGAGGTCACCCCTTGAGGACGCTGGTCATATCCGACATCCATGCCAACATCGACGCGCTGATGGCGATTGAAGAGCCTTGCGACTCTGTCATATGCCTGGGGGATATAGTCGATTACGGCCCCGATCCCATCGCCTGCATAGATTACCTCAGAAAGCTCGACGTGCCGCTGGTGCGCGTGCGTGGCAACCACGATAACGCCGTCGCGTTCCGGGTCGACTGTGCCTGCGGCGGCGCTTTCAAGCACCTGTCTGTGATAACTCGCGAATATATGTGGCAGGTGCTTGACCGTGATCATATTGACTGGATAGGCCGGCCGGAGACCAGCGTCACGCTCGATCTCGATGATCGCAAAGTCTACGCGGTACACGGCGCCCCCAGCGACAATCTCTTCCGCTATCTCTTTCCGGAAACAAGCGATGCGCACCTGGACGCCGAGCTTAAGCTTTCGGCGGCTGACATCGTGCTCACCGGACATACCCATATGCCGTTCATGAAAGAAATCGGGGGCCGGCTCATGGTTAATGTCGGCAGCGTCGGCCAACCGCGGGATGGCATATCCAAAGCAAGTTATGCCATACTCGAAAATGGCGAGGTCAAACTGAAGCGGGTAAAATATGACGTCAAGTCGGCGGTCGCCAGGCTCAGGAAACTGCCGATCGATAAGGCTGCGATCGACGAGCTGTCCTACGTACTCAAACACGCAAAGATGCCACCGCTGAAATAAAGAAGGACAGCTCCATGGAATCGAAGCAATTGGATAAGGTGTCCCCATCTCCCGATCCCGATTCTCCCATCCCCGGCATCAGCCGCAACGTCTTCATCCTGAGCATAACCAGCTTCCTCACCGACCTCTCAAGCGAGATCATCTACCCGCTGGTGCCGCTCTTCCTGACTTCGGTTCTCGGAGCCCCCTTCGCTGTCGTGGGCCTTATCGAGGGGATAGCAGAGAGCACGGCCAGCATCCTCAAGGTCTACTCCGGGTGGCTGTCGGACCGCATGCGTCGGCGCAGGCCGCTGACGATCGTCGGGTACGGGATCTCCGCCGTCGCCAAACCGCTGCTGGCCGTTGCTTTTGCGTGGCCTCTGGTTCTCGTCCTGAGGTTCGGCGACAGGCTGGGGAAAGGGGTTCGCGTCGCGCCACGCGATGCGCTCATTGCCGATTCATCAGAGCCGGCTTCCCGTGGCCGCGTCTTCGGCTTCCACCGCGCGGCCGACACGGCGGGCGCTTCCCTCGGTGCGCTCCTTGCGCTGGCGGCCCTGGCGTTGATCGGTGAACGCTACCGCACGATTTTTCTCCTCTCGGCGATTCCCGGAGCTCTCGGCGTTGTCAGCCTTTTTTTTATCCGCGAAAGAATGCGTGATCACGCGCACAGTCGGCGCCCG
>JBBAAB010000024.1:0-11243 GCA_041658445.1 Thermoleophilia bacterium | reverse complement strand
AAGGTTTCTGTCGGACTGCTTTGCCAGCAAATGAAGCAATTTCTCAAATGAGGCAATCTGCGAACCATCGAGATGAAAGTCAGCCTCTAAACCGGT
Source organism: Thermoleophilia bacterium (assembly GCA_041658445.1). GTDB lineage: Bacteria > Actinomycetota > Thermoleophilia > BMS3ABIN01 > BMS3ABIN01 > JBAZWE01. The sequence continues at coordinate 11,147 of JBBAAB010000024.1, read as the reverse complement.
TTGCCACGTCATCGGCCTGCAGCCTTTATATAGAGAGAAAGCACCGAAATATCAGACGGTGAAACGCCGGCGATACGGGAAGCCTGGCCGAGGGAAGCTGGTCGCATGCGCGACAGCTTCTCGCGTGCTTCGATAGCGATTCCCTCCAGGTCGTTATACAGGAAATCCCCAGGAATTATCATTTCTTCGAGATAGCGCCTTTTATCGATATCACGCAATTGGCGGATGATATAGCCGGCGTATTTGGTTTCTATTTCCGCTTTCGAGAGCGTGTCGCCTGAAAAGCGGGAAAAATCATCCTCAAGAACGGGTAATAAGTCTGTAAGCGTAATTTCAGGGCGACGAAGCAGCTGTGAGACCGTCTGTGCTTCGGTAACCGGCGAACTTCCCAACACCGCAAGCACTGAATTGGTTCTTTCGTCCGGCTGAAGATGGGTGGAATCAAGGAGCTCCAGTAGAGCCGCAAGTTCAGACTGGGACTCGTTTATCGATGCCATGCGGGCGTCAGGAACAAGACCCAGGGCATTTCCGGCCGGGCTGAGGCGGGCGTGAGCATTGTCATGTCTGAGTAGTAACCTGTGTTCCGCACGTGACGTGAACATGCGATAAGGCTCATCGACCCCCTTGGTCACCAGATCATCGATGAGAACTCCGATATAAGCCTCATTTCTTCCAAGGATAAGGGGCTCATCGTTTCTGGCACTCAATGCGGCGTTGATCCCGGCCATGAGACCCTGCGCGGCGGCTTCCTCGTAACCACTGGTACCATTTATCTGCCCGGCGAGGAAGAGTCCGGCGACGGCTTTTGTTTCCAGAGAAAGTTTCAACTGACTGGGAATAACGTAATCATATTCGACGGCATATCCGGGACGCATGAGGCGGGCTGCTTCAAGGCCCGGAGTAGCCCTGATGACCTTCTCCTGAACCCAGACGGGCAGACTGGTCGTGAGACCCTGAAGATAAAGTTCTTTAGTATGGCGCCCTTCAGGCTCGATAAATACCGGATGCTTAGGGCGATCCGGGAAGTTCATGACCTTGCGGTCTATCGATGGGCAATACCTGGGGCCCTTACCGCTGACAGAACCGGTTTTGATGGGCGATAAATGGAGGTATTTTCTAATCACCTCATGGGTATTTTCATTAGTATAGGTAAGATAACAGGGAATCTGCTCGGGTGAACCCACGTTTGAAAAGGGCGAAAAAGTCTGGATATCAGGATCTCCCGGTTCCAGTTGGAGCTTTGAGAGATCTATGGATCGTGCGTCAATCCTCGGTGGGGTTGCGGACTGAAAACGTCCCAGTTCAATTCCGTTGGCCGAAAGACTCTCAGAAAGACCAATTGCCGGCGGCTCCCCCATACGGCCTGCGGGGAAACGCATTTCGCCTACGACTATTTTCCCATGCAGAAAGGTTCCACAGGCGAGAACCACAGACCGGGACTGAATCCGGCTTCCGTCGGTCAGCTCGATACCCTTCAATGTTTCACGTGAAACATTGAGGCTGGCTACCTGTCCTTCGAGTATCCTCAGGTTCGGCTCTGAGGCGAGCGCTCGCTTCATATTGTCTTCATAGAGTTTTTTATCTGTCTGGGCACGGAGCGCCCGTACGGCAGGCCCCTTGCTTGTGTTGAGCATTTTCATCTGTATGAATGAACAGTCCGTGTTGCGTCCCTGTTCACCACCGAGAGCGTCTATCTCGCGAGTGAGCTGCCCCTTGCCAACCCCGCCGATCGCGGGATTGCACGGCATCAGGGCTATCTTTTCAAGGTTTAGCGTCAACAGCAGCGTGGAACAGCCCATGCGCGCGGCTGCCAGGGCAGCTTCGCAGCCGGCATGCCCACCGCCAACGACAATAACATCGTAAGACCCCAGGTAGTTTTTGAGCTCGTCGGTCTGATTCATTTTTTTACTGTTCCATACGAATGTTATTAACAGCCGGGGTCGTCTGTTCTGATGGTAACCGGACGCGACTCCTGTTCGGCGATCCTCCGGCAAAGCTTACTAACAAAATTAGTATCAGATATCAAAACGTTCGAGTCATGCGCACGCTGCCGCATGGCCGCTCCCCTGCCAGCCAGAAGGCCGAGCGTCGCTGCTTCGAGATAGTTACAGCTTCCGGCAGCCCGCCCGGCAAAAAAAAGACCCGGAAGAGCTTGTGACTCGAGGTTCGTGCCTATCTGGTAAGCGGCAAGCACGTAATGGAATACGGAATAAGAGGGTCGCGTGATCCAGGCAGCCGAAAGCCCGGCGTGCTCGCGCAACAGGCGCAGCTGGCTGTCACGGTTGCCATGGGACTCCAGACCGTAACCAAGCATCTCTCCCAGCTGCCGGCCATCCACAAGGAGACGATGGCCGGATTTTGACTTATAATCTACTTCATGGTCAACTGACCGGCTGTCCAGCCGGGGCATCGTTGCCGCCTCTACCTCTATCATTTGAAATCCGGCCATTTGCAGGTTTTTTGCTAGAGCATTGGCGGGTATTTCACCGATTCGCCCACCGGGGACGACTACGCCTCCATCGTCGACTCTGGCCAACAGGAATGTTCCGGCTGCGACGACGACGGTTGCGGCAGAAAAACGTTCCCCCAGTTTCGTGCCGACGATCCAGCCGTCTGTGGAAGGTTCCAGAGACGTAACCAGCGCTTGTCTTAATTCCAGACCCTCCTCGTTTTCCAGCATTTCCTTGTAGGCGAGCCCCAGCAGGCGTCTGTCGACGAACAGCTTCCCTTCAGGTTCGCTAGCAACGACGACCCCCTCCCGGGTGAGCGCGTCCGGGAGCCTGCCGCCCAGAGCGGTCACTTCTTTGATGAGCGAAACGCGAGGATCGTCCGGGCCATCGACTAGAGCGGGAGTTGCCGGCGGATAACCGACCATGTCGAGGTTTATGGTCAGGCAGAGTGTGTGCGCTCCAGCGCCGGCGGCGGCCATGGATGCCTCAGAACCCGCCGGCCCGGCACCTATCACAAGCACATCGAATGCAGGAATGTCCATCAGATCATTCATAAAAAACTCGCCCGGCTCTTATTTGCCGATGCAGAATTCGTGGAAGATCACGTCCAGGAGTTCTTCGACGAATTCCTCTCCCGTAATTTCGCCCAGAGATGCAAGAGCGCCGCGCAGCTCCTCGGCAATGATCTCTTCCCCCAATCCTACCCTCAGGCCCTGGCGTGTGAGCGCCAGTGATTCGGCGGCATGCTCCAGAAGGCTTCGATGGCGCTCATGGGTTACAATCGGGCCTTCCAGCGGGGGCAATGTGCCGCCCAAAACCATCGAGGCGATTCTTTCCTTGAGATCCTTCAGCCCCTGTCGTGTCATCGCCGAGATGACAACCGGGCGTGAGGGCAGGAGCCCCTGGTTGAAGCTCGGAGCGCGCCCCCTGAACCTGTCGGCCTTGTTTACGACATATATCGCTTTTTCAGCCGGGACGGAGGTGATAAGCGACCGGTCGTGATCGTCTTCCCTTTCACTGCCGTCAAACACGCAGAGCACAAGGTCCGCCTCCTTCATGGCCCGGCGGGTGCGCTCCATCCCTATCTGCTCCACCTCGTCGTTCGAGGGTCTCAGGCCCGCCGTGTCGATCAGCTGCAGCGGTATGCCCTGCACATTGATGATCTCCTCGATCGTGTCCCGCGTTGTACCCGGCACTTCTGTGACAATGGCCCTTTCGCGCATCAACAGGGAGTTCAACAGGCTCGATTTGCCCACGTTCGGCTTGCCGACGATGGCCGTGCGCACGCCCTCACTGAGAACCCTTCCAACAAACGCGGAATCTATCAGCTCCTGGAGCCTGGCCTCGATTTGCACCAGTCGTCCCTCAATCTCGCTTCCGTCCAGCTCTTCTATGTCCTCATCCGAAAAATCGATATCCGCCTCTACGGACGCGAGGACGCTCAATATCGAGCGCCGGATCTCCCTGATTTCATCAGAAATAGATCCCTCAAGCTGGGCAAGCGCGACTTTCAGGCCCGCTTCGGTTTTCGCGGAAATTATCTGAGCGACGCTCTCCGCCTGGGCCAGGTCGATGCGCCCGTTCAGAAATGCCCGGCGGGTGAAATCTCCCGGGCGCGCCAGTTCGGCGCCATGTCTTAGAAAGAGGGAAAGGATACTCTGCTGGGCAATCGGCCCTCCGTGACAGTTGACCTCGACGATATCCTCGCGCGTATACGTGCCTGGAGCCCTCATCAAGCCCACCAGCACTTCATCGATACGGGCGCCGGTTTCAGGGTCGCCGATAGCGCCGTAATGGAGGGTGTGCGAATCCGATTGGGACAACGTCAGCCCGCGATGTGAGCGAAAAATCCGGTCACAGATGGAAATCGATTCGGAACCGGTCATGCGCACGATGCCGATAGCGCCCGTGCCAAGCGGCGTTGAAATGGCGGCAATTGTTGGAAAATTATGCATGAAGCGTATTATATCAGCGTATGTCCATCGCCTGATGTCCGGATTCGATCACAGGACATTCGCGCCACAGACGTCTTCAGCTCCGCAAAAGGTTGGTCAAGTCGCGATTTTTCTGTAAATTATCCTCATCTCAGGATACCGTCAGGTGCGGTCGACGCCTCCCAGGCCTCATCAATGTCACCGACTGTCGTGGAGTTCGGTCGCCGCCATTTCTTTGGGTGGCTGACAGAATCCGGCAACGTTTAATGGCTCAGGCAATAGGTTAATATATCCCGTACGATTCACGGCTCCCAAGGGGGAATCACTTTGGCAGAAAACAAGGAAGAGCAAAAAGGGTCCTTTCATTTCTCTCCCCGTCCCAACCGCGCGGCGGAGATCGATTGGCACGAATGGGGAGTGGACGCATTCAGGCGATCACTCAAAGATGGAAAGCCGGTGCTGCTTTCCATCTCCGCGGTCTGGTGTCACTGGTGCCATGTCATGGATGAGACCAGCTTCTCCGACGACGAGGTCATCCGGCTCATCAATGAATACTACATTCCGGTCAGAGTCGATAACGATCGCAGGCCGGATATAAACAAACGTTATAACCAGGGTGGCTGGCCCACGATCGCCATGCTCACCGCCGAGGGTGAGATTATCACCGGCGTGACATATCTGGAACCGGAAACGATGAGGAAGATGCTGAATGACATCGCCGGCCTCTACAGCAACAACAGGCCGGAGATAGACGCGGCCATAAAAAAAATTCAGGCCCAGCGGGCCGAGTTTGAGCGTCCGGCTCCCGGCGAGCTGAGCCAGGCGATAATGGCCCAGGTTCTGGAAGTGGCGGGCGACGTCTATGACAAGGAGATGGGCGGTTTTGGCGCGCTGGCGAAATTTCCGTATGCCAACGTTTTGAACCTGATTCTGACCATGCTCGCGGAAGGCTCCATCGGCGAGCTGGAAGACATGCTCACAACCACACTCGACGCCATGGCCGCCGGTGGTATGTACGACCAGCTTGAGGGAGGATTCTTCCGCTACTCGACCAATCGCGACTGGTCGGTTCCGCACTACGAGAAAATGCTCGAGGACAATGCCGCGCTGCTGGCGGTCTATGCCGAGGCTTCCCATATCCTGAAATCCGACGAATATGAACGGGTGGCCCGCGACGTCTACAGGTTCATGGATACGGTAATGCTGAATCGCGAAACCGGAGCGTTCTCAGGCAGCCAGGATGCCGACGAGGTTTATTACGGGCTTGATGAGTCAGCCCGGAAGGAGCATGGAGCGCCCTATGTGGATCCGACGGTATATTCCGGATGGAACGCCCTGGCGGCCTCCTCTATTTTGAGGTGCTTCCAGGTTTTTGGTGATGAGGAATTTCGCGGGCGGGCAATCGGAGTGCTCGATTTTATCTGGAGCAACATGTGGGATGCGAAGCTCGGCGTTTACCGTTTTCATGATGGCATGCCACAAGTGCCCGGTCTCCTGGCCGACACAGCTCTCCTGACAACTGCCTGTCTGGATGCCTACGAATCGGGGGCTGGTGAGATCTGGCTGAGCAGATCCATCGAGGCTGCCACCTGGATGCTGACGAATCTGGAAGATGAATCAGAGGGGGGTTTTTATGATAGCGGTGAAGCGCCCGGTGAGGACGGCCTTTTCCCGGTGAGGATAAAACCGCCGGTTGAAAACAGCCAGGCCGCATCCGCTCTCATCCGACTTCGACAGAACACCGGTCAGGTACGTTTCGGCGAGGCGGCCGAGCGGGCATTGTTATTCTTTGCCGGCAGCTACAAGGAACTGGGGCTGTTTTCGGCGGAATATGCGATAGCCGTACAGCGTCTGCTGGAGCCGCCGGTGCGTGTTACGATCGCCGGCCCTCCGGGCGAGAGCGGTACGGCCGAGATGATCAGGGCCGCTCACAAGGCCCGCGTACCGTTTCGTTCCGTCGAGGTCCTTGATCCAGAGATTCACAGTGAGGAGCTTGACGCGACGGGATACGGATACGCCGGAAAGCCCATTGCCTATATCTGCATCGGTGCCAGCTGTCAGCCGCCGGTCACCGATCCGGCCGATCTTCCCGGCAGGCTGGAAGCGGGCTGGGCGAGCGTAAGCCGGTAAGGCCGGATTCAGGCTTCCTGAATGGGAAGGCGAGTTTTTTCTGAAGGAGACAGACCTTGACCAGTGGCAACAAGACTGACACCGTTAGAGAAGAAACGTCAGCACCTGGAAGGGCTCTCGACACGAAATTTGCCGGGGAGCTCCTGGATTCGATCGGGCGACTGTTGGGCCGGTTTGTTTCCCCGGAAGGCCTCACGGTTGATTATCGTGGTCTCGAGGCCTGTGACGATTATCACGCATATCTCGAGAAATCCCTCGACCTTGCCCGGCTTGATCCCGCCATTCTCGAAAGTCGCGAACAGAAACTGGCGTTCTGGATCAATATCTACAATATGACTGTCATCGATTGTGTTGTACGACGTTCAATAAATGATTCGGTTTTGGAGAACAAAGGGTTTTTTAACCACGATGCCGTCCAGATCGGAAATCATAAATATTCCCTGGACGATATCGAGAATGGCATACTCAACGGAAACGTACGCAGGCAATACCGGCCGCTCCGGCAGTTTCGCATTTGGGATGCCCGCAATCGTCTTACAGTGGAACCCGCCCATGAATGCGTCTGTTTTGCAATGGTCAGGGGTTCGAAATCGAGTCCGCTTCTCCACTTTTACCAGGAGGAAAAAATCGAAGCCCAGCTTTACGCCGCGGCCACTGGTTTTATCAATGGCGGGGGCGCCGTCCTCAACCATGAGACGAAAACCCTGTCGATCTCAAGGATTTTTAAATGGCACGCGCCTGACTTCGGGGGAGGCCAGGGGGTCATGAAGTTCATTGCCAACCACTTCAGATCAACAGAAGATGCCGCCTTTCTGCGCTCCAATGCCGCATCACTAAAAGTGAATTACCAGAGCTATGACCGGAATTTGAACATCTCTGCCTGATAGCGAGGGACTCAGGTCAAGTTCTACAGCTACCCGGGACCATGGGTAACAGAACAAAACATTCTACCAACAAGGAGACGCGCCGAAGCGCGTCTCCTGTGTTTCTGCAAAAAAATTTTCCATAGTACCTAAATATCCCGGTCCAACAACTCCTGCTCCAGCTCTATATGGTCCGACTCGATCATCGTCAAGGCCGTGAATACTTTTCTTACGCGTCCTTCGACCGCTTCATCCGCAGCCTGCCTGTAAAAGGCGGTTGCAGCGATTTCTCTTTCGTGTGCCATGGAAATGTTATCACGGTCATTATCGACGGCGACTTCCATGCCCTCCTGCGGTTGTGGCAGTTCGACCTTGAGCATCTTCTTTATCGTGGACGCATGTTCCGCTTCGATCTTGGCAAGGCTTTTGAATATTCCCTGCAGTTCGATATTTGAGGTTCTTGACATGGCGTTCCGGTAAAACGGGGCGTTGTTTACCTCCAGCTGGAGCGCCTGCTCAAGGTTTGCCCTGGAAGTTTCGCTTATCTCTCCCAGGGATTCGTTTTCATCGACCCAGTCGGCGGCCATGACCAGGTACTCATCCGCCGCGCCGCAGAACGGGCAGTTGCTCGGTTTTTCCTTCCCCATATATGAGTCACCACATATCTGGCAACGGTAGAACTTCATGTCCGGGCCCCTTTTTTGTTTGACGCCGAACCGGCAAAAGCAATTCTATCTCATCATATGCCGAAAAGAGGACCAGCGATTTCAATGATGGAGACCGTCTTGCCATGGAAGAGAGAGGTACGTCGATCAGGCTGTGGCGCTGAACTCGTCCCTGGGGTCTAAGTACTCCTGGCCTGCATTCTTCCGGCAACAAGTCAAAATTAATGAAGATACAGGTGGTCAAACTCTGCAAATATAGCAACTATAAAGGTATACTCGAGTCTTACGTTCACTTTGGACAAATGTGTGCAATTTGCGGAATAAACTTTTTCACTTGGGGCTTTACCCGTCCCAAGATGCTCGTTATGATAGCTACCTAGAGGCAGGAAATTGACGCTGACCCACGAAATGTTGTGTATAGGGTCTTATTAAGCAACAATACCTAGGGTTTTCAGGTAATCTATATGAAGTGTCCTTTTTGTGACTCCACCGAGACAAAAGTGGTGGATTCCCGCGATACGGACTCGCGGGATGCGGTAAGACGCCGGCGCGAATGTCTGGAATGCCAGCGCCGGTTCACTACATACGAGCGAGTGGAAGAAGTTCCACTGACTGTAATCAAGCGGGCTGGAGAGCGGGAAGTTTTCTCCCGCCCGAAGCTGCTTCAGGGTCTGCTGAGGGCATGTGAAAAGCGGCCCATAGTGACGGATACGCTCGAGGAGCTGGTTGACGAGATCGAAGCCGAGTTGCGCAACGAGTTCAAGACAGAGGTTCCATCGGCGGAGATCGGAGAGCGGACTTTAGCAAAGCTGAAGGATCTGGACAAAGTGGCATATGTTCGCTTTGCCTCGGTATATCGAAAGTTCGAGGACGTGGACGAGTTTCAGCGGGAGCTGGCCAGGCTTTAGGGCCGGCCAATAAACAAGTACAGGTTTCAAAGGTTATGGGTTGGGGCCCCAATGACTGAGAACCAGCCGAGCGCGTCTGTCCGGACGGTGATCAAGAATTTCACTGGCCTACTTTGAAAGAAAGGGAGAAGTAACATGCTAGTCAACCAACCTCAACCGACTACCGGGAAAAGTAACCGGGTAACAGCTCATCCATTACAACCGCAACTTTCAGCCAATGCCATGAAAGTGTTGGAAAAGCGGTATCTGAAAAAGGACGAGGAAGGCAACCCGGTTGAGACGCCGGTTGAAATGTTTCGAAGAGTAGCCCGCACTATCGCGGCCGCGGATCTGATCCACAACCCCGAGGCCGACACCGATGCCGTAGAGGAGGAATTCTACCGGCTGATGGCCCGCCTTGAGTTCCTGCCCAATTCACCCACGCTTATGAATGCGGGCCGGGAGCTGGGACAGCTTTCCGCCTGCTTCGTCCTGCCGGTTGGCGACTCGATGGACAGCATCTTCGAGGCCATAAAAAACACCGCCCTGATACACAAGAGCGGCGGCGGAACCGGTTTTTCCTTTTCCCGGGTAAGGCCGGGCAATGACGTTGTGTTATCGACGAAGGGTGTGTCGAGTGGCCCCATTTCCTTCATGACGGTCTTTGATGCCGCCACGGAGACGATTAAACAGGGCGGCACGCGCCGTGGTGCGAACATGGGCATCCTGCGAGTCGACCATCCCGACATCCTCGACTTCATAGTCTGCAAGCAGAGCAACGACAAGCTCAACAACTTCAACATCTCCGTCGCGCTGACGGAGGAGTTCATGGAAGCGGTCGAGGAGGGGCGCGATTACGACCTGGTGAACCCCAGGACCGGCAAGATCGCCAAGAGCCTCGAAGCGCGCCGGGTCTTTGAAATGATTGTGAATCTCGCCTGGAAGAACGGTGATCCGGGTATTATCTTCCTCGACAGGATAAATCGTGATAATCCCACACCGCACGTCGGTGAGATAGAGAGCACGAACCCCTGTGGCGAGCAGCCGCTGCTGCCATATGAATCATGTAACCTTGGCTCCATCAATCTCTCCAAGGTGGCCGACAACGCCGGCGGTGTCGATTACGAGCGCCTGGGAAAGATCGTCGAGAGCGCGGTCCATTTCCTTGACAATGTCATAGACGTCAACAACTACCCGCTACCCGAAATTAGGGAGATGACCAGGGCTAACCGAAAGATCGGGCTGGGCGTCATGGGCTTTGCGGACCTGCTCATAGAGCTGGGCATCCCCTATGACTCCGACGAAGCCGTGGAGACGGCTGAAGAGATCATGGCATTCATCCAGGAAAGTGCCATGAGGCATTCGACCAGACTGGCAGAGGAGCGGGGCACGTTCCCCAATTTCAAGGGCAGCGTATATGACACAAAAGGCGGTCTTAAGGTTCGCAACGCCACCACCACCACAATCGCGCCCACGGGCACTCTGAGCATCATCGCCAACTGCTCCAGCGGCATAGAGCCGCTGTTCGCCATCTCATATGTACGCAATGTCCTCGATAACACGGAGATGGTCGAGACCCACCGGACATTCGAGCAGATGGCCAGGGACGGCGGCTTCTACAGCGAGGAGCTGATGAAGGAAATTGCAAAGAAAGGCAGCATCGCCGACCTTCCCGAGGTTCCTGAAGAAATCAAGCCGCTGTTTGCGACCGCGCACGATGTCGATCCCGAGTGGCATATCAGGATGCAGGCGGCTTTCCAGAAATATACCGACAATGCTGTGTCAAAAACGGTGAATTTCTCTCATGAAGCCACGACCGCCGATGTAGAGCAGGTCTACCGGTTGGCATACCAGACGGGCTGCAAGGGTGTCACCATCTACCGGGACGGCAGCCGTGAGGCCCAGGTTCTCAATATCGGCGGCGTCAACCATGCCACGGCTGAAGCGGAGGCGGCGCCCGGGCTGGTCAAGCCCAGATCCCGGCCGGCGGTCACTAAGGGTCAGACCCGCAAGATAAATACCGGTTGCGGCAGCCTGTACGTGACCATAAATGAAGACGAGCATGGCCTGCACGAAGTATTTTCCTCCATGGCGAGGGCGGGCGCCTGCAAAGCCGCCCAGTCCGAGGCAGTCAGCCGGTTGATATCGCTGGCCTTAAGGTCGGGAGTCGACTGTCAGGCAATACTCAAATCCATAAAGGGAATAAGGTGCCCTTCGC
>JBBAAB010000023.1:0-11466 GCA_041658445.1 Thermoleophilia bacterium | reverse complement strand
CAGGCTCTTCGCCGCATCCGGAAAGCAGGAGTGCAAGCAGGGCGCAGCTGCACAGCACGGCCACGGCATGCCACATGGACATGCCGGAAAACATGCGAGTCTTTTGCGTTGAGCGAGGCCTTCTCAATTCCTGGCTATCTTCGCCCGGAATGCATGAATATCCTGCAATCTGGATGAAAACCCCTATAAATATTAATATCCAAACGCCGCATGCGGGGGTAAAATTAAAGTAGGAGGGATGTTTAATGCTGTGAGGTTCAAGGAGGGATAACCATGGAAGCCGTAGAGTGCCCATATTGTGGTGAGAAAAACCACACCAGTGCTCCCGAGGTTCTGGCCGAGTGCGCATACTGCAATCACTGCTTTGCTGAAATCAGGCAGGAGAACCAGACGCTGATCGTTCTGAATGGTGCGGAACCGGACGCCTGGGAGAAGGCGGAGATGCTGACGGTTCGCTGGCAGGAGAGCGGGGAACTGGAGAAAGAGGTCATCGTCGACAGGAGACTGGGTGAGAATGAGTTTGACGGCGTGGAGCGCCGCCGCTTCGCGAAATCCCGCCGCACCCGTCAGGCGATGCTTTCGAGTAATTGACAGTCTGTCCTCATTGGCGTACGGGCAATGAGGATCGGGTGTGCTTTGGCGCATTTTTTCGTTCATCTGAAGGAATGCCGTCACAGTTTCATGGAAGAGCCGGATAAATATTCATAGGGGGCCGGATGTTCAGGAACGCCGGGGCACTGGAGCTGACGTTTTTTGGAAAAAGCATACTGGCTACGGTACTGCTGGGTTTGGCGGTGCTGCAGGCGCTTGCCATCGGTGTAGCACGCGGCCGGATCGGGAATTTTTCGGCAAGCATTCGCGGACAGGCCGTGAAGCTGCATCATTTTCAGGGTTACGCGGGATTGATAATAATTTTGATCGTGGCGTACAATTGTGTTTATGTTCTCGGGCTTCCGAAGACAGGTACCGTCCGCGTGATTACCCATTCACTGCTCGGCGTCACGGTTCTACTGCTCATAGTGGGCAAGATCATGATCGCAAGGGTGTTCACACGCTACTATGCGCGGCTGCCACTCCTCGGAGCGCTGCTGCTGGCGGCGGTGACGGCGCTCTGGATCACCAGCGCGGGGTGGTATTTCCTCAACGAGGGATTTTCTTAACGATCAGACCGGGATCCTACGCCTGGTTCCGATGACATTACCGGCGTGTGACGTTTCCCCCGGCTAGAGGCCTTCCTTCTGGAACTTCTCGTCTTCTGTCGGATCGAGGGCGCGCAGTAACTTGACCAGTTCGGCCACGTGTTCTTTTTCCTCGTCGCGGATATGGGCCAGCTGTTTCTGGATTTCAGTATTGTCCGTGGCGTCGATATGCGCCTGATAATGGTTGATCGCCAGCAGTTCGTCCTTGATGTCTTCGCGCAGATTGTTGAGATCAGTTGAGATGTCGCTCATTTTTCGTCTCCTTTGTCTGGTCTTATATATTGTTTTTCAAACGGATTCTTCGCTTCGCTCAGAATGACGGAATACCGGTCGGACCATTAGGCCGCCGCAGCCGCATCTTATCCCAACCTGTACTGCACCCCGAATCCTCCCCTGGGATAGCTCATCTCTATGTTATCCAAGGGACAGCCGCCGCTCCTGCAGGTGCCGCATTCGAGACAGCCTTCGAACGCTATCGATATCAGCTTCTCCTCATCTTCCCACCTGTAAACCTGGGCCGGGCACGTATGCGTGCAGAATTTCTGGGGGCAGCGGGCTTTGCAGACTTCCGGATCGATAATCGACAGGTGCGACTTCTCGTCCGGGATGAACTTGACCAGTCCGAGCTTGGCGGTGATGTTCAGTTTTGGCGCCGGCCAGGGTTTTCCACCGGGGTTCCCGCCGCCGCGCTTATCATGTCCGGCTGCCTCTTTCTTGATATCGCTCACAGGATGGCCCTCCAGGCGTCGTACATATCCCGTATCAGGCGCCGCGTGGGAACCTGGGAACGGAACAGTTTCATGATCAGGTGGATCTTGTCGGCCTTGCTCAGGGAGTCAACCGTCAGGAATTCTTTCATCGCAGCGGAGGCGACCTCCGGATAGAGGTTGAACATGTGCGCGTGTGATGAGAGGAACGGCGCCGCGTCCTGGTATTGTTTCAAGTCCTTGATGACCAGGCTTTTTTCCAATCGCTCCCCATACCAGGAAAGAGTTTCCGCGTTGAAATTCCCCAACTCGTTGGCGCGAATAACGGTTTCAGCGGCCATCCTGCCCGAGAGCAGCGCCAGGTTGGCGCCTTCGGTAAACACGGCGTTGACCATGCCGGCGGCATCTCCGGCCACAAGCACACCGTTGCCGTAAAGCTGTGGCATGTCACGATAGCCGCCCTCGGGGATAAGGTGCGCCGCGTATTCTCGCGGCCCGGCGCCGTCGATCAGACGTTTGATCTGCGGCTGGCGCTTGAAACGCTCCAGTAGTTCATAAGCCTCGCCCACCCGGTCAACAAGACCCTTGAGGATCACACCAACACCGATGGATATCGTATCCCGGTTGGTATAGATGAACCCCGTGCCCGGCAGGCCGCCTGTGATATCGCCCACTATCTCCAGGGCGGCCCCGGTTCCATCCTCGAGGTTGAAGCGGTCCTCGATTTTATCCTTGGGCAGGGCGAGCACCTCTTTTACTGCCAGCGCCAGCGTCGCCGGACGGGTTTTCTCGCCAAGTCCCGCCTTCTCCGTCAGGAAGCGGTTGACTCCCTCGGCAAGGATGACCACGTCGCTTTCCAGGTCCCCCTGGGGTCTGCTTGTACGAACGCCTATTACTCTCCCCGATTCCCAGAGCAGGTCTTCGACCAGCGTCTCATTGATGATATAGGCGCCCCTGGCGCGAGCCTGTTCAGCCAGCCACTTGTCGAAACGTGAGCGAAAAACCGTGAAGGAATTATAGGGCTCAAGCGCGAAATCAGTCGTCTCGTAGGAGGCCTTGAGGGTCGAGTCGGCCGTGGTTATCCACATGTCCCGTCTCACGACGTGCCGTTCGAGCGGCGCCTCCTTCCAGAAATCCGGTACTATCCGCGAAGTCGGATGGGAATAGATGAGGCCGCCCATCATGTTCTTGCTGCCCGGCCAGTCACCGCGTTCGATAACGGCGACCTTAAGGCCGCCCTCCGCCATTGTGATAGCCGCCGCCAGACCCGCGGGGCCGCCGCCCACGATGATCGCTTCGAAGCGGGACGGGGTTGTCCGGTGGGTGGCTTCCTGGTTTGCGGGATTCATTCGCCGCCTCCACGCGCGCCACGCGCGGCTTGCTCTGAAGTCTTTTTTGTGGCCGCAGGTTCCCCGGCCGCCTTGCGTTTCCGGATCTCGGAGATCAGCGCCGGTATCACATCGAAAAGGTCTCCGACGATTCCGAAATCAGCAACGTCAAAAATAGGGGCATCGGGGTCGTTATTGATCGCAATTACGACATCGGATTCCTGCATTCCAGTCACATGCTGTATGGCTCCCGAGATCCCGATCGCGAAGTAAAGCACCGGTCTGACTGTCTGTCCGGTCTGTCCCACCTGCCGCTGGTGTGAGATCCAGCCCGCGTCTACAGCGCCGCGCGAGGCCGCCACGGTTCCGTCCAGCTCGGTGGCCAGCTCTTCGAGCAGCGAGAAATTCCCGGCTTTTCTCATGCCCCGCCCGCCCGCGATTATCGCCTTTGCGCCCTGCAGGGAAATCCCGTCCGGCGGATTGGGGATGAACTTAAGCTGCCTGACCGGCAGATCATCGCCCAGCCGTGGTTTCGACGAGACGATCTCGCCTTCGGCGCCTTCGAGCTTTTCTGGAAGCGGGAAAACGCCCGGTCTGACGGTTGCCATTTGCGGCCGGGTGTCCGGGCTGATGATGGTCGCCATGATGTTGCCCCCGAAAGCGGGACGGGTTTGTTTCAGCAACCCCGTTTCCTCGTCGATCTCAAGCGAGGTGCAGTCGGCGGTGAGCCCTGTCTTCAGATTCGTGGCGACCGCTGAGGCCAGGTCGCGTCCCCGCGTGGTCGCGCCCAGCAGAATGGCCTCAGGCTTGTATTTTCTGGCCAGCGCCGACAGGGCGCGGCAGTGGGGGTCGGCGGTAAAAGGCGTCAGGGCGGGGTGGCTGGCAACATAGGCAACCTTGGCACCGTAAGAAAAAGCCTCTCGCGCGAGCCGTTCATCATCTTCCCCAAGGATGATTACCGCCGGTCTTGAGCCAAGATCCGCAGCCAGCCCGGCGGATTTTCCCAATAATTCCCATGAGACGCGACCGGCTGTGCCGCCCTCGTTTTCGACGACCACCCAGACATCACCGGGCGTTGTGTCGCCACGGGTGCGCTTACTTTTTTTGGCGGCCGGTTTGGTCGGAGAGTCGTCCGTATTGTTCCGGCTGTTATTAGCCACGACTTCCTCCGAGCGTTATACCGCGTTCGGCAAGGCGGTCCATCAGCAGCGCGGCGGCCTCTCCCGGATCGCCTCCCGGGGTGGATAAAATCTCTCCCCGCTGGCGTGCCGGCGGGGCAAATATCTTTTTAACACGAGTCGGAGACCCTTTGATTCCCAGAAGCGCGCGATCCGCGCCCACGTCGTCCACATTCCACACCTCTACCGGTTTATCAGCAGCCGCGATCAGGTCCGGTAACGCGGCATATCGAATCTGGTTGCAGGTCTCTGTTACGGTCAGCGCCGCCGGCAGTTTCGCCTCCAGCAACTCACGGCCGTCCTCGCGCTGGCGCCAAGCGCGGATCACGCCGGCCTTAAAATCGATCTCCTTCAGTGAACATATATAGGTGAGCTGGCTGAAACCCAGTCTGTGGGCGAGTCCCGGACCGACCTGGCCGGTGTCGCCATCGATAGACTGTTTTCCACATATGACCAGGTCAACCGGCTGCTCTCCGGCTATCTTTTTTATGGCGGACGACAGGGCGTACGTGGTAGCCAGGGTATCGGAGCCACCGAAGGCGCGATCGGATAACAGTATGGCCCGGTCGATGCCGAAGCCAAGAATTTTCCTGAGCGCCTCCTCGGCCTGCGGCGGGCCCATGGAAAGGGCGGTCACGTGTCCACCGAATTTGTCCTTAAGATCGAGGGCGGCCTCGACCGCGTGCAGATCGAAAGGATTGATGATGGAAGGCACCCCTTTCCGGATCAGGCTCCCGGTTTCGGGATCAACCCGGACCTGGGTTGTATCAGGGACCTGCTTTACACAGACAACCGAGCTTATCGACGAGGGCGTTTCCCTGTTCATGTAATCCAGTCATTTCGGCCCATCCAGGGGCAGTTTCATGAAACCCGCGGCGTCAATAGATTACCCGGGGTGAGTATGGTCAAAACCAGTTGAAGCGATATGCGTTACCTGAGATTGTCGAGACTGTGCCTGAGTTTGAGGACGGCGCTGCCGTCAAGGGTACTGTTAAAAATATTTGTGGCCTATCCGGCTAGCCTCTTCAAAGCATCTTCACGGGTTGCGAAGATGTCGAATACGCTGTTTAAACCCGTTATCTGGAAGATCCAGTTGACGTTTTCATCGACGCTGACGAGGACCATTTTTCCACCCTTGGGCTTGAGCCGCTTGACGCCTCCGATGAGAACGCCAAGAGCGGAGCTGTCGATAAAGTGGACACCCGCAATGTCGACCAGGATCTTGAGCGTATCGCCTTCGAGCGCGGTCAGCAGGGTCTCCTTCAGACGAGGCGCGGTATAAAGATCCAGCTCTCCCGCGACTTCGATGATAACGATTCCATCAGGGGTTTTTTCACTCTGGATATTAAGTTCCATCGGGCTCCTCCCGTTACACGCACTTTCGATTCAGGACATGCTTAAAAAGAATACACACACACAGGCTGATTAACAACAGGAGGGTGGATTCGCCGTCAGGCCCCTTGTGGTTCGGATACAAACGGCATTGTCGGCATCCGGCTGGTTTCAGATTTTGCTTCTGCGGTTATTTAAGGTTAAATTCTCTAGTGCGTTTATGTTTGCGCTGCCCAAATAAGAAAGGAGAAAGGAATGAGAGTCAAGATCGAACCGAGGGACGAGTGTCTCGGAGACGCGATTTGCTGTGACGAATGTCCAGAGGTTTTCGTGATGGACGACGACGGCCTGGCATCTGTCATCAACGCCGATCCGGACGAAAGTCTCCGCGACGCCATACAGAGCGCCGCCGACGAGTGCCCGGCGGAGATTATAATAGTCGAGGACTAGATCGGCGATCCTGTGCCGGGTGATTGTTTTATCCGGCCCTGGTCGTCCGGTTATAGTATTAAAGGAGTCAGGTCATGAAGAAGGCTTTTGCAATATTATCCGCCTTGTTGATGTTAGGAATTATATTCGCAATGGGGAGCGGCTGTGGCTCGAGCAGCTCAGATGGAAGCGGCTCTGATGGAGTGGGCGCGACAACCGTCTCCGGCAATAAGGCGGAAGTAAGGATGCAGGGCAGCAAGTTTACCCCGGCCGACCTCACAGTTGACAAGGGAGCGAAGGTCACGTGGATCAACGACGACTCGACCACGCATACCGTGACCTCCAGCAGCAATGTTTTCAATTTGGGCAATTTGGACAAAGGCAAGAATTTTGGCTACACCTTCAGGGAGTCCGGCACTTTCGAGTACGAATGCACCATTCACCCGGGCATGAAGGGGAAAGTGACGGTCAAGTAATCATTTCAGGGTGATACGGATATCGTCAGGGACGCGCCGAAGGCGCGTCCCTGCTGCTTTCTCGCAAAAAAGCGGCACCGGGCGGGGAGGAAATTCCGGTTTCCAGAGGAATCCGCGCGGGTAGAAACAATTAATACCGGCTGTAATAAAAGGAGCTCTTAATGGCCCCACCCGTAACCATATATTCGATGCCCACCTGACAGCATTGCATCCGCTTAAAGGCGCTTCTCCGTGAGAGGGGCATGGAATACACGGCCATCAACGTCGATGGCGACCCGGACGCGATCGCGGAGATGAAGCGGCGCACGGGAATGAGCTATACACCGCAGATATTCATCGGCGACAAGTATATCGGCGGCTATAACGAATTCATGCTCATGGACGCGAAAGGCGAGATCGACCGGCTCCTGGGCAGGGAACCATCAGCGGGAGCAGAGGCCGGGGAGCAGATTTATGACACGATTATCATAGGCGGCGGCCCCGCTGGCCTCACGGCGGCCGTCTATGCGGCCCGCAAGACGATGAGCGTTGTGATTGTCACGGATCAGCTGGGTGGTCAGCCGATGTGGACGGCGGGCGTCGAGAACTACATGGGCTTCCAATACATAACCGGGCCCGAGTTGATGACAAAATTCGAGGAGCAGGCCAAACAGTTCAGCATCGTGCTCGAAACAGGCGACGCCGTCAGCAGGCTGGATGTGGTCGACGGCCTCAAGCGGGTCACGACCAGCGGAGGCAAGGTGCTGCGGGGCCGCACGGTGATCATCGCTACCGGCAAGCGTTCGCGCAAGCTCGGCATTCCCGGAGAGACGGAATATGCCGGGCGTGGCGTCAGCTATTGCGCCACCTGCGATGGGCCGATCTTCGCCGGCGAGAAAGTTATGGTGGCCGGGGGCGGCAATTCCGCCATGCAGGCGGCGCTGGAGCTGGCGGCCATCTGCCCGGAGGTGCAGCTGGTGTCGCTGACTGAGCTTACCGGCGACGAGATTCTGATCGGCAAGGTGCAGGCCGGGGAGCGCATTATAACGCATCTGCTCTGGCAGCCCCTGGAGGTAAAAGGGAATGACTCCGTCCAATCCGTGGTGATCGGCGCGGTTGAGGGCGGCGAACGTCTGGAACTGGAGGTCAAGGGCCTTTTCATCGAGGTCGGGCTGCAGCCTAACTCCAGCCTTGCCGTCGATCTGCTCGAGCTTAACCGCCGGGGGGAGATCGTCGTCGATTGCGATTGCCGCACCGGAGTGCAGGGCATCTACGCCGCCGGCGACGTCACCCAGGTGAGGGACAAACAGATAGTGGTCGCGGCGGGAGAAGGCTGCAAAGCAGCGCTATCCGCCCATGAATATCTGTTGGGGCTCAAGTGATATTGAAAAGGGATCTTCGAAAGGACGCATGGACTATCGTCCGGGCCGCGATCTCCGGGACCGATCCCGAAAAGCTGACGCATGCGGCCCTGTCGGCCGGGGACTCTCGGCTGAGCGCAGGTGGCCAGGATTACGACCTCGCATCCTTCAAAAACATCTACCTGATCGGTACTGGCAAGGCCGCCGCCTCCATGGCACGCGGCGCGGAGACTGCGCTGGGGGAGAGGATTACCGCGGGCATCGTTTCGGTCAAGGACGGCTACGGACGCGATGACCTCTCGAAGGTCGAAGTGCTCGAGGCTGCGCACCCGGTTCCGGACGAGCGCGGAGCAGCGGCCGCCCGCAGGCTGCTGGAACTGGCCGAACAGGCCGGCGAGGACGATCTGGTGATATTCCTCATCTCGGGCGGAGGGTCGGCGCTGATGTCGCTGCCGGCCGGGGAGCTGGAACTGGCGGACCTCAAGGAACTGACGGAAGCGTTGCTGAGAAGCGGCGCCGCGATAGGCGAGATCAACGCCGTGCGCAAACATCTCTTCAGTGGGACCGGTGGCACCATGGCCCGGGCTGCCTGGCCCGCGCGCATGCTGACGCTTGTCATCTCGGATGTCATCGGCGACAACCTCGATGTCATCGCCTCGGGGCCGACCGTTCCCGACACATCGACTTATGCCGACGCTTTTGACGTACTGCACAAATATGGCCTTGAAGGGTCTGCGGCCCCCCCGCTGCTGTCACATCTGCGGGCCGGGCTTATGGGCGAGGTCCCTGAAACACCAAAGCCGGGTGATAAAATTTTCGAGCGGGTGAACAACATTGTACTCGCTTCCTGCCGGACTGCCCTTGACGCCGCGGCCGCGGCCGCTGGAGAGATCGACTACAATGTTTTTTCCCTGACATCAATGCTGGATGGTGAGGCCCGTGATGTGGCAGGATTGTTCACCACGCTCGCCCGCGACGAGGAGCATAACGCCCGGCCGCTGCCGATGCCCGCCTGCCTGCTGGCCGGCGGTGAGACCACGGTAACCGTCACCGGCTCCGGCAAGGGAGGCCGCGCCCAGGAGTTCACGCTGGCGGCGGCGTTGCGCATGGAAGGGCTGGAACGGTCGCTGGTTTTCGCGGCCGGCACTGATGGCACCGACGGGCCGACCGAAGCGGCGGGAGCCCTGGCGCTCGGTGACACTGTCGCCCGGGCGCGTTCGCTCGGACTCGACGCCGGCCGTAGTCTGGGCAACAACGATTCAAACTCATTTTTCCGGGCGCTGGGCGACCTGATAGTAACCGGCCCGACCCTGACGAACGTCAACGATATCTACGGAGTGCTGGTAACTGAATGACTGGAGTCCGACTTTGAATATCGAAGAAATCATCCAGGTAGGCCGCGGTGAAAAAATCGCCGACCTCCTGTTGAAAAACGCGCGCGTGGTGGACGTGCTCTCGGGCGATATCATCAGCACGGACGTGGCCCTGCACGCGGGCCGCGTGGCCGGTTTCGGCTCCTACAAGGGTCAGGAGACAATGGACCTCGAGGGGCGTTTCCTATGCCCGGGATTCATCGACGGGCATATCCATGTGGAGAGCACGATGCTCATCCCGCCGGAATTCGCCCGCACGGTTTCGCCAAGGGGGACGACGTCGGTCGTGATCGACCCCCATGAGATCGCCAACGTGCTCGGTATCGAGGGCATCAATTACATGTTGCGCGCCAGCGCCGGTCTGCCGGTGGCCTTTTACATCATGCTGCCGTCATGTGTTCCCGCCACTGATATGGAGACATCGGGAGCCGTGCTGAGCAGCGGTGATCTTGCCCTGATGCTGCCGCGCAAACGGGTGATCGGTATCGCCGAGATGATGAACTATCCGGGCGTT
Source organism: Thermoleophilia bacterium (assembly GCA_041658445.1). Classification (GTDB taxonomy): domain Bacteria; phylum Actinomycetota; class Thermoleophilia; order BMS3ABIN01; family BMS3ABIN01; genus JBAZWE01. Next base: position 1,590 of record JBBAAB010000023.1, on the reverse strand, counting down.
CTGGCCGGTGACCGCGAGGTGCTCAACAAGATAAGGATCGCGGACGGGCGCAGGGTCGATGGACATGCTCCCGGCCTTTCGGGCAAGGATCTCTGTGCATATATCGACGCCGGCATCAGCTCCGACCACGAATGCGTCAGCGCCGACGAGGCGCGGGAAAAGCTGCGGCTGGGCATGTACATCATGGTGCGCGAGGGCACGACGGAGAAGAACCTGAAGGAGCTGGTGAAGATCATAACCCCGGAGAATTCGCGCCGGTTCATGCTGGTCACCGATGACCGCCACCCCGGTGATCTCTTAAAAGAGGGTCACATCGACCACAACATACGCATGGCAATCGCCGAAGGCGTACCTTCGATGACGGCCATCCAGATGGCGACGATCAACACCGCGTCCTATTTCGGCATCAGGGACATCGGGGCGGTGGCGCCGGGCTTCAAGGCGGATCTGACGGTGCTCGACGATCTGGAGAAGGTGACGGTCTCGCGCGTTATCAAGGACGGCCGCGTCGTCGCCGACAAGGGCCGCGCCCTGGCATTCGAGACCGAGCCGCCGACGAGCGTCATCCGTGGCACGGTGAACATCGACAACGCCAGCCTGGTCGACATGTCCGTCAATGCAGAAGGCGGGAAGATAAAAGTGATAGGCGTCGTTCCCGGCCAGATCGTCACCAGAAGTTTGCTGCTTGATCCGAAGCTGGAAGACGGCAAGGTAGTTGCGGACCAGGAGCGTGACATCATCAAGATAGCCGTAGTGGAACGCCACACGGCGTCGGGAAACGTCGGTCTCGGCTTCCTGCAGGGCATGGGCCTGAAGAAGGGAGCCATGGCGACATCGGTGGCACACGACTCCCATAACGTTATTGTGGTGGGCGCGAATGACGCCGACATGCGGGAGGCAGTCATCGAGATAGCCCGGATGAACGGCGGCGCGGTCGTGGTTGAAGACGGCCAGGTGCTGGCAAAGCTGCCGCTGCCGGTGGCGGGGCTGATGTCCGACCAGCCTGCCAGGGATGTGGCGGCCGCCGTCAGCGAGGTCATCGGCGCTGCGCACGACCTCGGCTGTGTGCTTACCGACCCGCTGATCACGCTGTCCTTCATGGCGCTTCCGGTGATACCCGAGCTTAAGCTGACGGACAAGGGTCTCGTGGACGTGGAGAAGTTCGAGCTGACGGGGCTGTGGGAGGATTGAGGCTCCGCTGAATACTGTTAGTCGTCGGTGAGGCTCCCCCCTTTCCTGGCCCTGATTCAGTCAGCCCTGGGGAAAAAACCGGTTTTGCCATGTTTAACCTTTTTTCTTAAGTGGAATTAAAGTTAACAAGGACAACCCGGGAAAATCGAGAATGGAGAAGCGATGAGTCCTGAACCGAGAGATGACAAGATGGAATACGAAAGCGACGAGTACGGTGAGACCGAGGTGGCGGAAGACGAAGCGGCTCACCGGGAAAACGAGATCAGCCGGATAACCGGCATAATCTGGCTGCTGTTCGGAATCCTCGAGGTGATAATCGGCATGCGGGTTGTTCTCAAGCTGCTCGCGGCCGATCCGGTCAACAGTTTTGCGAGTTTCATCTATCGTATCGCTCGCGTG
>JBBAAB010000022.1:0-11636 GCA_041658445.1 Thermoleophilia bacterium | reverse complement strand
GGCGAAGTAGCCTCGGGAATGGCTGCCAAGGCATTCGCCTGGATAATGCCGCAGACCGGGTCACCGCAGGATGAACTGGCCAAACTCATCAACCGTATCAATTCCAGCATTTACGAGGCCGCGGGCGGTGACGCGAATCACTCGGGCATGGGAACCACGATTACCGCGGCTGCCATCACCGGCAATCTGGTGGGTTTCGCCCATGCTGGCGACAGCAGGGCTTATCTCTGGCGGAACGGCGAACTCAGGCAGCTGACCGAGGACCATTCACTGGTTGGAGAGATGTTGCGCCAGGGGAAGATCACCAGCTCGGAAGCGGCGAACCATCCTCAGCGAAGTATCATCACCCGGGCTCTCGGAGTTGACCGGGTCGTGGATATTGATACGGAAAGCATCGACCGGGAGCCGGGCGACGTCTTTCTGCTATGTAGCGACGGTCTCTACTCGATGATCCCGGATGAGGAAATAGCCGGCGTGTTCACTGGCGGAAAAACCCTGACCATGATCGCCGATACTCTGGTCGAAGCGGCGCTCTCCGGGGGAGGGGCCGATAATGTGACGGTGGTCCTCTTCTGTCCTGACGGATCCGTGGCCGCAAGCGATGCCGCGCCGACTGAAAAGTTTGCCGTACCGGCTCCAGCCGAGCCTGAACCCGAAAAGACTTCAGAAGATACCGAAGACCCCGGCGGCGCACTGGAAATGCCGGCGGCGCCGAAAACGAAACGCACGTTAAGACAGTGGTTTACGTCAATTCCCGGACGCATCGCCACTGGCCTGTTGCTCTCGGCGGTTGTGCTGGCCTCCGCCTGGCTTGTCACCCGCCAGTTTTATTACGTGGGCGTCAATGGCGGGCTAGTGTCCATCTTCCGTGGGGTGCCTTATGAATTCGGCCCCTGGCCCCTGTCTTCGCTATACCGCAACAGCCCGGCAAGGTTTGATGATCTGGAGCCCTTCGAACAGGAGCGGGTAAGCAAGCAGGAAATAAAGTCCCTGGGCGAAGCCGAGAAGATGGTCGAAAATTATACGGCTCAGGCAAAAGCTCGCAAGGAAGAAGCGGACCGTAAGGCGAAAGAGGAAGAAGAGCGCAGCAAGGCCGCGACAACGCCTTCAAATATACCACCGGGAGCTTTGTACTAGATGGAGCGCAACCGCGAATTGGCAAACTTTCTCCCGGTGATATTGCTGATGGTGATCGGCTTCGCCAGCGTTTACGCCACTCGCTCGGCCCAGATCAGCGCCGCTTCCTTAAGTTACGGACTCCTCTTCGTGGGGCTGTTTTTAGCCGTACATCTGTTGCTGCGTCTTGCGGCGCCGCACGCAGACCCGCTTATGCTGCCACTGGCCGCCCTGCTTTCGGCCATCGGGATCATGATGATCTATCGCATCGATCCCGTGCTGGCAGCTGCCCAGACCAGATGGCTGATGATAGGCTTGGGGCTCTTTTCGCTCATCATCATCTTACTGCGTAACTACCGCAGGCTGGACGACTACATCTACCTGCTGGGGATCGTCGGTGTATTGTTGTTGATTCTGACCATAATTTTTGCCAAGGAAATAAACGGCGCCCGTCTCTGGCTGCATGTGGGCGGCTTTTCCATCCAGCCCGGCGAGTTCTCCAAGGTGCTGATCACCGTTTTTCTTGCGGGCTATCTCAACAGTAACCGGGAACTGCTCTCAACTACAACCTGGCACATCTTCGGCCTGCCGATGCCGCCCCTGAAATATCTCGGCCCTCTGGTCACCATGTGGGGCATGTCGTTCGCCCTGCTGCTGCTGATGAACGACCTGGGGACCTCGATGCTCTTTTTTGGCATCTTTCTGGCGATGACCTATGTGGCCACCGGCAGGCTCACGTATCCGGTCATCGGCGGCCTGCTCTTCTGCGGTGGCGCGGTGCTTGCATACAAGCTCAAGGCCACGGTGAGGCTACGAGTCGACACCTGGATCAATCCCTGGCCTGACGCCATGGACTCAGGCTACCAGATCGTCCAGTCACTATTCGCCATCGGTGATGGAGGGCTGTTCGGCACTGGTCTGGGTAAAGGCTATCTGCTTCTGCAGAACGGCAGCACCATTGTTCCCGAACTCGAAACGGATTTCATTTTTTCCGCAATCGCCGAGGAACTTGGTCTGGCGGGAGCCGCGGCACTGATCGTGCTTTTCATGCTCTTCTGTTACCGGGGATTCAAGATCGCCATCGACAGTGATGACGGCTTTTCCAAGCTGCTGGCGGCGGGAATCTCCGCGGGCTTCGTGCTCCAGACGTTCGTCATCCTTGGCGGGGTTATGAAACTCATACCTCTTACCGGCATCACCCTGCCCTTCGTCAGCTATGGAGGAAGCTCCATCGTCGCCAACTTCGGCGCCCTGGCGCTCCTCTTGCTCATCAGCAACCGGACTAACGCGGAGAAAACCAGATGAACAAACCAGTGCGCAATCTTTTCTACGTCTCCGTGATAATGTTCGCCAGCCTGATCCTGATGCTGGGTTACCGGCAGGTCATCCAGGCCGCTGACCTGGCTGAAAACCCGCAAAATACGCGCAAGGTCTTCGCGCAGATGCGCATCGAACGCGGGCTCATCCTGGGCAGCGACAAAGCCGAGTTCGCCAATAATCGCAAGGAAGCCGACCTTTACTACCGCGTCTATCCCACGGGTGACCTTGCACCACAGTTAGTGGGTTATAACAACATAACTTACGGACAGGTCGGTCTTGAACACTCCCAGAACAAGTATCTTACAGGCACCGCCGACGAAGTGGAGCTGGTCAATCTGCTCGACACCGTGATGGGCAAGGAGAAGAAGGGCGCGGACTTGAGGCTGACGCTCAACCCCCGGGTCCAGCGCACCGCCCTCGGCGAGCTTCAGAAGCTTGGCAAACGGGGCGCGGTTGTAGTCCTGGACGCCAGGACCGGCGCGGTTGTAGCCATGGCATCCAGTCCTGCTTATGACCCCAACCAGCTTGAGGAAAACTGGAAGGTTCTCAACACCGACCCGGGATCACCGCTTTTGAACCGCGCTACGCAGGGCCTCTATACGCCAGGTTCGACCTTTAAGATGATCACCACCGCGGCTGCGCTGGAGAGCGGCGATTATACGTCTCAGAGCCGCTTCCGCGATGACAAGGGCAGGACGGACATCTTCGATGGTTTTACCGTTCAAAACTACCAGAAGGAATCTTTCGGCGAGCATACGCTGGAGGAAGCTTTCTCCAAGTCCATCAACACGACATTTGCCCAGATCGGCGACAAATTGGGGCAGGGCAAGCTGGTAGAATACATGCAGAAGTTCGGCATGTATGAGAAGCCGCCCTTCGAACTGCCCGCGGACGAAATGAGCGCGAGCGGACGATACGAGAACGGTGAGCTTCTCCCACCCGGTGACCCCATGGGGCGCGCACAGGTGGTTTCCATGGCCTTCGGCCAGGAGCAGCTGCTGGTGACACCGTTGCAGATGGCCCTGGTGACCCAGTCCATGGCCAACGAGGGCCGGATGATGAAACCGTACGTTGTCGACTCCATCGCCGACTACAATGGCACGATAATCAAACAGGCCAAACCTGACGTATGGCGAACTCCCATCCGCCCGGAGACGGCACAGACCGAGAAGGAAATGATGGTCAAGGTGGTAAATGAAGGTACTGGGCGCGGGGCAAAAACGTCGAAGGTGCAGATTGCGGCCAAGACCGGCACAGCTGAGGTCGATGGGCGCGGCCCCAACGCCTGGTTCGTGGGCTTCGCTCCGGCGGACAACCCGAAATATGTCATCGCCGTTGTTGTGGAAGACTCGGATGCCGGCGGCGGCATCTCCAGCCCGGTTGCCCGGGAAACGTTGCTGGCAGCCCTGGGCCTGTGAACAGGATACAGCTGGAACAGTAATGAAAACGAGGGTTTTACGTTATATATTTGGGAAAGAGATGAGGCACACTGACTGACATATTCGACAACCGTTACGAGATCATCCGCAGGCTGGGAAGCGGCGGCATGGCCGATGTATACCTGGCCAAGGACACGCTTCTGGGCCGGGACGTGGCCATCAAAATCCTGTATAAACGCTACGCGCGCGATGAAGAGTTCGTTGCGCGCTTTCGCCGCGAGGCGCAGTCCGCCGCCGCGCTGAACCATCCCCACATAGTCAGTATCTTCGATCGCGGTGAGGCCGACGGCAGTTACTACATCGCCATGGAGTACCTCGAGGGCAAGAGCCTCAAGGAGGTAATCCCTGAAAACGGCCTGGAACCCGCGCGCGCAATAGAAATCGCCACACAGATTCTGCAGGCCCTCCAGTTCGCACACGAGAACGACGTTATCCATCGAGACATCAAGCCACATAATATCGTCATCAACGGGCGCGGCCAGGTGAAAGTCACCGACTTCGGCATCGCCCGCGCGGGAACCGCGCCGGCCATGACCGAAACCGGCTCGATCATCGGCACGGCGCAATACCTCTCTCCTGAGCAGGCGAAGGGAAAAGCTGTAGAGCAGAGCTCCGACCTTTATTCCATGGGAGTTGTGCTATACGAGATGCTTACGGGGAAGGTTCCCTTCGAAGGCGAAAATCCGGTTGCCATAGCCCTAATGCATCTGAGCGACATGCCGGTACCGCCACAGGCACTGGCACCCCGGATTCCGGACAACTTGAACGCGGTCGTAATGCGGGCGCTTGCCAAGGATCCGCGCGACCGCTACCCGACCGCCGAAGAGTTTATAGCCGACCTGGATCGCTGCCGGCAGAACCTGCCGGTAGCCGCGGCTGCTAACGCTGCCGACAGCGCCATGACGAGTATCATCCCGGCTGGAGTCGCGGCGGCGGCAGGGGCCGCCCTGGGTGCGGGTGCGGACACCGCCAGAGCTGAAACGCTTGATCCGGCAGTGGTCCGGCAGACCCGGCCTGGTGCAGGTGGCCAGAAGGGTATGGGCAACAAAAAGTATCTGTACATGCTGCTCGTATTCGTGGCTCTGGCGGCGGCGGCTATCGGCATATACTTCCTGGCCTTTGCCCAGCAGGGATCAATCCTGGTGCCCGGCGTGACAGGGCTGGACAGGATACAGGCCGAGGCCAACATCAAGGCGGCAGGACTAAAATCTGAAATCGAGTCCGAGGAGTTCAGCGAATCCGTCGCCGCCGGCAAGGTCATCAGACAGAATCCCGAGGCGGGCGCCAAGCTCAAACAGGACGGCGTCGTGCGCCTGGTCATCAGCAAGGGAAGCAACAAGGTGGCCGTGCCCGACCTCCTGGGACAGTCGTCCAACTACGCCGAGTCCAAGCTCAAGGAGGCCGGACTGAGCGGCGACCGGCAACCAGACGTATATTCGCCGAATGTCGCGGAAGGCAATGTGGTTTCTCAGGATCCGGCTCCCGGCTCCCAGGTTCAAAAAGGCTCTGCGGTAAAATATGTGGTCAGCAAGGGGCCCGAGCCCCCCAAGGAAGTCACTGTCCCCGATGTTACGACCCTGACGACAAGCCAGGCGGAGAACAGTCTTTCTGCCGCGGGTCTGAAGCTGGGCGATGTGACCAAGCAACATCACGGCGCGAAGCCCACAGGCCAGATTATCAGCCAGAACCCGGCGGCAGGGTCAAAGGCCAAAGAGGGCTCGTCGGTAAGCGTCGTGGTCAGCAAGGGACCGGAACCGGTCCCGGTCCAGGTACCAGATCTCTGGAACATGACACAGGGGCAGGCGGAGGCGAAGCTTAGTGCAAAGGGCCTGGTCGCCTCGATTCAGAAAGTATCCAAGCCGGCCGAGCCCGCCACCTGGGACCGTGTTTACGACCAGAACCCGGCGGTTGGAACCATCGTTGATGAGGGCAGCACGGTGACCGTTTATATAGGGAAACCGTGAGCGTCGACTTCTGATTTCGCGCGCGTGAAAACCTTTTGTTTTCTGGTGAAGCTGCGTCGTAACGAGAGAAATGCCAGGCTCGGTCGGCCGCTGACAATAAAATTGCCCCCCGAAATTCCGTAGATTCCAGCAAGCCCCCCTCTTCCCCGCCTCTTACGCTGTTCTCCTCAATCTGCAAGTCTCCGCGGTTGGTATCTCTCCGCCTCTTTCTGCTAGAATCAGCCCGAAGCGGCCATTCTCGGCCGGAATACGAGGTTTCAGTAAATGCTCTATATCGAAAAGCTGAGGTACTTCTACAGCACTGAGGGCCGGCGGCTCTTTAATCCGCTTACCGCCATCCTTGGCAAGACCCGCATCTCTCCCAACATGCTTTCCGTGGCAGGACTCGCCCTGACAGCGGGGGCCGCGGTCCTGATCTGGTATGAACACTTCGTGACCGCCGCAATTGTTTTTTCCTTTGGCAGTGTTTGCGACATGCTGGACGGCGCGGTGGCCCGTCTCTCTGAAAAGGTGACTCCCCTGGGAGCTTTCCTGGACTCGACTTTCGATCGCGTCGGTGAAGGGATAATCCTGACCGCGATCGCGCTGGTTTACGCGCATGACGGCAACCTGTGGATGGTGGGTGCGGCCTTCGCCACAATGATCGGCTCCTTCCTCGTGAGCTACGCACGCGCTCGCGCCGAGGCGCTTGGCCTCGACTGCAAGGTCGGTCTCATGACCAGACCGGAGCGCCTGGTGCTGCTTGGCGTTGGCATGCTCTTCCAGAAGTTTGGCGTGCTGCCGGTTGTGATGTATATTCTAGCGGTGTTAACTGCCTTTACCGTGTTGCAGCGTATCCTGCACGTACGGCGGCAGTTTAAGGAGGCGGCTTCGCCCCCGGGGAATAACTAGCAGTCTTCCCTGCCCGCGCGGCACCGCAAATCATATGACAGCCTGGAGGTAAAATTACCTTGAGCAAAACCGTGAGAGTCGCCATTATCGGCGTGGGAAACTGCGCCTCGTCCTTTGTGCAGGGAGTGGAATACTACAAGAAGGCCAGGGCCGGCGAGCAGGTGCCGGGTCTCATGCACGTCAATCTCGGTGGTTACCATATCAGCGACATCGAGTTCGTGGCTGCGATAGACATCGACTCCAACAAGGTGGGCAAGGACCTCTCGGAGGCTATCTACGCGCCGCCCAACAATACCGTTCGCTTCTGCGATGTGCCTAAAACCGGCATCGGGGTCGCGCGCGGCATGACACACGACGGCATCGGCAAATACATGGCCAAGATAATCAAGAAGGCTCCCGGCCCCACGGACGATATCGTCGGCCTCCTCAAGAGTACAAAAACGGATGTGGTGGTGAGCTACCTGCCGGTTGGCAGCGAAGAAGCAACCAAGTGGTACGCGGAGCAGATTCTCGCCGCTGGCTGCGCCATGGTCAACTGCATCCCCGTCTTCATCGGCCGCGAGGCGTACTGGCAGGCCCGCTTCAAGGAGAAAGGACTGCCAATTATAGGGGACGATATCAAGTCGCAGGTGGGTGCCACAATCGTCCACCGCACCCTGGCGAGCCTTATGCTCGACCGCGGCGTCAAACTGGAGCGCACCAGCCAGCTCAACGTGGGCGGCAATTCCGACTTCATGAACATGCTTGAACGCGAGCGCCTCGAGAGCAAGAAGATATCCAAGACGAACGCTGTGACCTCGTTGATCGACTACGATATCGGCGCAGACAATGTCCATATCGGCCCCAGCGACCACGTAGCCTGGCTTGGGGACCGCAAGTGGGCGTACATCCGGCTCGAGGGCCGCTCCTTTGGAGACGTGCCACTCAACATCGAGCTCAAGCTGGAGGTTGTGGACTCACCCAACTCGGCGGGAATAGTCATCGACGCCGTGCGCTGCGCCAAGCTGGCTCTCGACCGCGGCATCGCCGGAACGCTGGAGGGCCCTTCTTCCTACTTCATGAAATCGCCGCCAATACAGCATCCCGATGATGTATGCCGCAACATGACAGAGGCTTTCATCGCCGGCACTTCAGACGCGGCGGCAACCGGCTCGACCGTTGCAGCCTCGCCCGCATCATCGAAACCGGCCCCGAAAAGAAAGGCGGCGGCGGAAAAGAAATCGGTGGCGACAAAAAAACCTGCCGCAAAACAAAAACCTTCTGCAAAAAAAGCCTCGAAGAAAAAATAGCAGGCGAGTTATATGAGCAATACGCTTTAAGGGCCGCCTCCGGCGGCCCTTTCCATGACGCGGATGAATGTTGCCACCCTCTCCTCTTTCCATTAACCTGTGTCCATGACACTGCCGGCCGGACAGCTTAAGGTAGGTCTTGTCTCCCCATACGCCTGGACCTCTCGCTGGGGGGTAAACCGGCATATACGCGGCCTTGCCGTAACGCTGGCAGGTTTGGGCTACGAGGTATCGGTGATCGTTCCCGCTGAGGAGCGCAGCGGCATCAGGTCGGCCCGCAAGCGGGCCAGGGCCGCCAGGCGCACCGCCCGTGGTCAGCGCAAGACCGGGGGCCCTGGTTCAAGCCCGGCGAATGCCACCCGGTCGATCTTATCCACAAAGACCGGCGCAGACCCGTTTCGACTTATCAAGATCAGTGGCACCTTCCGCTTTCCCTACAGCGAGTCCCTGGCGAACCTGGCGCTGCCACTGGATGTAACCGAGCAAATGAACCATCTTCTGATCGAAGAGATGTTCGACATACTGCATGTACACGAGCCCTATCCACCCAGCCTTTCTTTCACCGCGCTCAGACTTGCTCATTGCCCTGTCGTGGCGACCTTCCATACTGGTGGGGAGCGATTTTTAAGTTATCAGCTTATGCGGCCAGTGGTGGAACGCTTCCTTTCCCGGCTGGACGGACGAATCTGCACTTCACAGAACACGCGTCGTATCGTCTCCAGCCATTTTCCAGGAAGTTACACGGTGATCGGCAGCGGGGTAGATACTGACAGGTTTTTCCCCGGGGAAACCGGCAACAACGAGAAGCCATTGGTTATCTTCGCCGCCTGGAGCGACCCCCGCAAGGGCATGGCCCTGCTGTTACGCGCGATTCGCCTGCTACCAGACGATGTGTCCCCCTTTGAGCTTGCGATCGTCGGTGGCGAAGAACTGGCCTGGCGCGCCAATCTGGTTGTACCGCGGAGGCTTCGTGACCGGATTTCTTTTTCCGGACCAATCAGCGAGGATCGTCTGCCGGAAAAGTACGATCGTGCCGAAATCCTCTGCGCGCCCTATGCCACGTCCGGTCTCACCACATCGATTCTTGAGGCTATGGCGGCTGGCACGGCTATAGTAGCGCCTGGACAGGGCGGTCTGAAGGAGCTGGTGGGCGAGGGCGAACAGGGACTGTTGCTCGATCATCCTTACGCCTACAATCTGGCCGCGGGTCTTGTTGATCTGCTGTATGATTCCAGATCAAGGCACGCCCTTGGGATCCGGGCGGCGCGGAAGGCCGCTCGTTTTTCCTGGAGCAGGACGGCGTCACAAACAACAAGGATCTACCAGCGGGCCCATAAACGCCGACGGCGCGAGGCGCCTCCGCATGGCGCTGTCGAGTCGGTCCGAAAGGGCGGGACCATTCTTGCGGACCTGCACATGCATACATCCTATTCAGTTGATTGTGCCACGACCCCCCGGGAACTGTTGGCTGCCTGCGAGGAGTCAGGGCTCACGGCTATCGCGATAACAGATCACAACACCATCGAGGGAGCGCTGGAAGTCTCACGCCTCGCGCCAAAAAACATGCATGTAATCATCGGTGAGGAGGTGATGACAAAAGAGGGTGAGATCATCGGTCTCTATCTGAGCGAGGAAATCCCCAAAGGCCTGACCGCCGCGGAAACAGTGCGGCTCATCCGGGAACAGGGGGCACTGGTCTATGTGCCTCATCCCTTTGACCCTTTACATCTGACGCCTTCGTACGAATTACTGGCCAGCATCGCCGCGGACATCAACATCCTCGAAGTCTATAACCCTCGCATCACCTTTGACTCCTTTAATGAAAAGGCGCGGCAGCTTGCCAGAAAGTACGATATTCCCGGCGCCGCGGGCAGTGACTGCCACGTCGTTCAGGGAATAGGATCTGCGATGTTGTCACTGAGGAAGTTCAGCAATCCGCACGAGCTTCTTGCCAGTCTGAGAGAGGCCGACATTATCCGCAGCAGCATGAGTCCGATATACCTGCATTCACTCAAGCTCCTTCAAAGCCGGCGCAGCCAGGAAGATAAACGCCCATAGTCAACACAATGCTTCTTGACGAGGTCCCGCTTGAGAAATTTTTCAGGAGGAAAGCGTGAGGTTGCTAGCTGGCGGCCGACTCGACGTCGGTGTATTTCTCAAAAGAGCTGTGGGGACTTCTCCCCAGGGCACGTAAAAAAGCTTCGACCATTCTGGGGTCAAACTGGCTCCCGACACAACGCTTGAGTTCAGCCACCGCCTGTTCATCCGAGAGCGCTTTCCGGTAGGGCCGGTCAGAAATCATGGCTTCGTAGGAATCCGCCACGGCCATGATCCTTGCCTCCACCGGAATAGACTCCCCCGACAACCCATAGGGATAGCCTTTACCGTCGTAGCGCTCGTGGTGATGTCGTATGGCCGCCTTGATCGCCGGCGCGAGAGGGACGGGTTCGAGAATCTTGGCACTCATGATCGGATGTTTCTTCATCAGCTGCCATTCTTCCTGTGTCAGCTGGCTTGTCTTTGCAAGTATGCTGTCCGGTATTCCAATTTTACCGACATCGTGCAAATAGCCGGCGTATTTCAGGGCATCGAGCCTGCCATTTTCCAGCCCCATCTGGCGACCGATCATCATGGCATACTTGGCTACCCAGTCCGAATGCCCCCTGGTGGACGTATCCTTGGCGTCGATAGCTTCCGCCAGCGAACGAATTGTGCCTATGAATGCTTCTTCCAGCACCTCGTGTGAGATGGCATTTCCCACCGCTACGGCTCCCTGGTTTACAATGGTCTGGCAGAGGACCGCCTTCTCTGAGCTCAAGGGGCTGCGCTCCCAGCTTCGGTGTTCACCGACGCATACGACTCCTACCGCCAGGTCGCCAACTACCAATGGATAAAGCAGGATCGATTTGGCGTTGCACATCTGTTCACGCTGTTTTTCCGGCATTGATTCCGCTGGTCCTTCGCGCCTGCCACCAACCACAACCGCTGCCCGTGTCTGCAGGGCTTTCCTATAATCCGGAAGGTCGTCAAGCGAAAGCGACGCGCCCATGGAGTCTTCCCATTCCAGGGGTCTGGCCGGATGTGCCGCGACTACTCTCAGGTGGTCTCCTTTTTCATCGAGAAGCAGGATATGGCAGAAAGTGACACCGATGGCCTCGACAATACGCTCGGCGAGCACCTGAAGCACCTGGTCGATCTTCAGCGAGGAAGAAACCGTGCTGGAGACATCCAACATGAGCTTTAGCCGTTCAGAACGGTCGCGCTCCGCGGTCACGGCTTTTTCCTTTTCTTTTTGGAGTCCGAGGTTGATGCTGCTTAATAATATCCCGGCAGCCATGAACATGATTGAGCGGCCCAGAAACGTGATCACAAGCCCGTCTGTCCCCCCGACATGCATGAAAAGATGGGGGATAAGAACCAGGCCATATATGCAAGTCGTAAATGCGGTGACAACAATCGCCAGGCGGCGTGAAAAATATCTGGCGGCGATAAGTATGGGGAGGAAGTAGCCCAGGAAGATGAACTCCTGCGCCTCATGGCTGGCCGCTGCCGCTATCTGCACGGCTGCCAGAACGACGATCAGACCACCCGCAGCCTGGGCGGGCCTCGAGCGCCAC
>JBBAAB010000021.1:0-11788 GCA_041658445.1 Thermoleophilia bacterium | reverse complement strand
AAACGCGTCGATAACCTCGTCCTTCTCAAGAAAACACAGCCGCTCGCCAAGATCGGTCACCGTCAGGTCGATCAACGCCTGATCGTCCATGCTCCAGATATCGTCGTCCTCGAAACAGAAATACTCGGCGACGATCGAGCTCTTGCCCTCCGGCGCCATGTCCGGGCTCCAGTTCCTGGGCTCATGGATGCGGCCCAGCTTGAACGACGGGTCATGGATATATATCCAGGTCTGATCGGTGACCTGTGGTTTGTCGATCATCAGGTTGACCGTCACGAGGTCGCGGTAACGCAGCCTGTGAACGGCCTCCACGACATCGGCCGGAGCCTCGGGCCTCATGGCCAGAACCAGCTCCGTAAGAGGCATGCTCGAACACAGATTCTCGACCTCGAGCCTGTATGGGCCATCGGCTGATTCGACGTCCACAGACGTGATCTTGCCGCCCGCATGGTTCACCGCCGCGACCCTGGAATGCATCCGCACCTCGTTGCCGCGCATCACGACATCCTCAGCCAGACGCTCACTGATGCGCCCGATACCCAGCCGCGGATAAAGAAACTTGTCGATCAATGTCGCCACTTTGCCGTTTTTCGCAGGCTTGATGGCATCTCTGACCGCCACCCTCAGCGACAGCCCCTTGATGCGCTGCGCCGCCCATTCGGCCTCGATCCGGTTGCAGTCGATACCCCAGACCTTCTCCGTATAGTTCTTGAAGAACAGCCTGAATAACTCGCGGCCGAATTCGTTACTGACCCAATCTTCGAGGGAAACGATCTCGGGCTTGCCGAAGATGTTGCGCACCTTGACATAGCCGTAGTCGGCCAGGCATCTGGCGGTGGTGCCTATGCCCATGCCGAAGATGGCGTTAGCCGGCTTCAGGGGATAATCGAAGTACTTGCCCAGGTAGAAGATCTTGCTCGAGCGGTTGACCCAGATGGCTTCCTCTCCGAGGATATCGCGGAAGAATTGATCCACTTCCTCGTCCTTGGTAAAGAAGCGATGGCCCCCTATGTCAAAGCGGAAGCCGTCCCGTTGAATAGTGCGGGAGATGCCGCCCACCTGGTCGCTCATCTCCAGGACAACGGTCTTTTTATCATTCTCGCTCAGGATAAACGCGGCGCTCAAACCGGCCGGTCCCGCGCCGATTACCGCCACATCAGTTTTGTTTATTGTCACCTGTAGATCTCCATCCGTTCGGAACCATTGAGTTTCCTCCGCGTGCGCATATATCAATAATATGATGGCAGCGCAAGTAATTCCCAGTCCCTCGCTCCGCCGGGACACAGTCAGCCCGCTCCGTCAAATCGATTGGAAAATGGAACCGGGAGAGGTGGCTCGTAGCTTGTGCCAGTGTCGGCTAATTATAACTCTCACCGCGGGTAAGCGACAAGAAACCTGCGCGGGAATAACAATTAGTGCAAAGAATGGCTGCAAATTGGGGAGAAAACGGAGTTAATCAGAAAAAAGATGAGCCCGTAGGTGGGGGGAGGCTAAACTCACAACCTACGGGCTCCCTTTTAGGGCGGAGGCTTTTGCCTCAGTCCATTTTGTGGGTCTTTCAAAGAATTTATCGACCCGCATAGGCAATCCTTTAGAAACCCAATAAAAATACTTCCATAACTCGCATCAAAGCGGCTTTTTCGGTTCCTTCTAGAAAACCGCGCAGGCTTTCATCAAATTCGGACGGCCACAACCACGTGCTTGCCGTAATCACATGTATGACCAACGGGGGCAGGATGCTGCGTTAGTGTGTTAAAGTTACGCCAACAGCGGCAAACAGGGAGGAACGCGATGGTAGCAGATGATAACACCGGCTCACAGGGACCCCAGGTAAAGGTACAGGTTCCCCCCGATGTTCAAAGGGGCGTCTACGCGAACATGGCTCGCGTGAACCATTCAGAGTTCGAGTTCTCCATAGATTTTGCCAACGCGGATTTCGCCGGCCAGGATGCCGCCGGTAATATCCCCGCGGTTGTAGTCTCCAGGATCATGGTCAGCCACGAGTTCATGCCACACCTGCTCGAAGCGCTGCAGGAGAATTACAGCCGTTTTATGACACGCCGCGATATCGAGGGGCTTCCGGAGACCAAAGAGCAGGAAGACGACGACTCGCTGCCCCTGGATGGATAGCTGGCAAGGCTTGTTGCAGCCGGCAAACGGAACCTGTAAAACGACATCATTCTGAGCACGAACGACGTCCTTTATTTACGGGTCCTTTGTCACGTGTGCTCTTTGCATGCATCTATTAGATAAAAGAAGAATATGATATATCATTACCTAACTGAAAACTGCCTGGAGAATTACCTTAATGCCGAAGAAAAATCTCAATGAAATGATCGGCGGATTGCGTTCTTCGCAGACCATGATAAAAAAGGGAATCAAGCAACAGCGACAGGGTCTCCATGAGGAAGCAATCCGCTCTTTCGACAGGGCAATGGAGATCGACCGGATCGCCATAAACGTCCTCAGAAACAAGGGTTTCGATCCACTCAAGCAGTCCCATCCGGAAAAAGCCATCAACGCTGCCGATAAAGCCAAGAAGCTTGAAACAGGCCAGGCGGAAATACTTTTCCATAAAGGTGAGTGCCTCAATGAACTCGGCCGAACGGAAGAGGCCGTCAAGATCTTTCAGAAGTCGATCGAGCTCAATTCGTGGAACGCCGAAGTCTGGTTCAACCAGGGATTGTGCCTTCACTCTCTCTATAGATTCAAAGAGGCCGCATCCGCGTTCGACCGCGCCATAGAGCTGAACCCGAACAATGCCCTGCTCTGGTTCAACAAGGGCTCAACCCTCGACAGTCTCGGCCGTTTTTCGGAAGCCGTCCAGTGTTATAACGAAGCGCTTGAAATCGATAACCAGGACTCAGACGTCTGGTTTAACAAGGGCATCAGCCTGAGAAGCATGGGCCGCTTCGAGGAAGCGATAGAGAATTTTAACAGGGCGCTGAACATAAGCCCGGAAGATCCGGCGGTCATCTTTAACAAGGGTGTGACCTTCAAGGAGTCGGGACGCCTTGAGGAAGCCGACACCAGTTTTGAAAAAGTTCTGGAAATCGAACTTTGGGACCCCGTCGTCTGGTATTTCGACGGCGCGACACAGAGGGAAATGGGAAAATTCGAACCGGCGCTTGCCTGTCTCGACAGGACTCTGGAGATCGACCCCGGATATGCACCTGCCTGGGTTGAGAAAGGAGCTGCGCTCAGGGGTCTCGGGAAACCGGATGAAGCAGTTATGAGTTATGACGAAGCCCTGAAGCTGAACCCCGAAGATACGGACGCTTTGGCCGGCAAAGGCTGCGCACTTCTCGAGGCTTTTGATTTCGAACGCGCCTCTCTTTGTTTCAGAAACGTCCTCGAACTCGATGAGGGAAACAGGGAAGCCATGAGCGGTCTCAATAAATGCAGAAGGGAACTTGCACTTTTGCAGACGCAGGATCCTTACTTCGAAGTCACGGTTTCTGATGACGAAGAGCTGGCCGAACACCTGAAAGAGTGGAAGCCGGAATCTGAAATCATGGATGAAGTTACGGAGCCGAAGGTTGAAGTTCCGGTTTCCGAGGAAGCGCCGGCCGTCGCTGAAGACATGGAAGAGACCGTAGAGCCGGAAGAGCCACAGGCTGAAGAGGTCGCAGAAGAGGTCGAATCCGTTGAGGTACCCGGGGAAGCCGAAGAAGTCGAATTGCACGCGATCATTCGCGACATGCCCTCGACTCCCGTGGAAGAAAAAACCGAGGCCGGGCTTTATGCGGAGGCAGACGTATCCGACGAAACGGCGGATATCACTTTGGAAGCCGAAGGCGAGCCTCTTCAGGAAAGTGTCCCGGCGGCAGAAGCTGAAGGTGGAACCGCAGAGGAAGTCCCCGCAGAGGAAGTAACTGCTGAAGAACCTGAAGTGACAATCGGTGCTGAAGGTGAAGACGTTGAGATGGCAGCTCAGGAAGAAGAACCGGCTGCGTCGTTCGAGACTGAAAGCGAAACCGTTGAGGAAATCCCGCAGGAGGAAGAACCTGTCCCTGCGGATACAGTTATCGAAGATGTTGATGAAGTCGCTGTCGTCGAAGAAACTCCCGCGGAGGAAGAACCTGTGCTGGCTGCCGAAGCGCCGGCCGAGGAGCTTAAAACAGCTGTTCCCGCTGACGTGAAAGCACAGGCCCCGGCACCGAAGCCCGTGACTCCGGAAGACGCCATCCTCTGTTTTGACAAAGCCCTCGAACTGAACCCGGACGATGCGAAGACCTGGTTTAACCGGGCTGTCGCGCTTAATAATCAGGAACGCTTCGCTGAAGCCCTCGACTCGTTTGACCATGCTGTCAAAATAGATCCCGGGGCCGCGGCCGCATGGGCCGGCAGAGGTGAGAGCCTGAGCAATCTTGAACGCTTCGAAGAGTCATCCATCTCCTTCGCCAGGGCCGCACAGGCCGAACCCGGCATGGCTTCGGCCTGGTTCGGTGAGGGTGACAGCCTGCGCCGGCTGGGACGCCTCGAGGAAGCGATCGGCTGTTTTGAAAAAACTATCGAAGCTGAGCCCCGCATGGCAAACGCCTGGTACAGCATGGGAGTCAGCCACGACGGCCTCGGGCGTTTCGAGGAAGCCGTCAAGTGTCTCGATAAGGCTCTCGGCATAAATAACGACATCGCGGGAGCCTGGCTCGTCAGGGGCGAGAGCCTTGCCAGCCTTGAGCAATTCGACAAGGCGGTCCACTCTTTTGACAAAACCTTGAAGCTCGAGCCCGTCAACCAGAATGCCTTGCTGGGCAAGGGCGAGAGCCTCTTCGCTCTTGGCCAGTTTGAAAAAGCGCTGGTCTCATTTGAGAAGGCTATCGCAATAAACCGGCAGGCTCCGGAATACTGGTTTGGCAAGGGCGAGAGCCTGCGCAGTCTCGGGCAGTACAGGAAAGCTGCTGATAGTTATGGCGAGGCGATCGGACTTGTCGCAAATAACGCCGCCGCATGGTTCGGGCGGGGCGAATGCCTGAGAAGTCTCGGGCGGCATGATGAAGCGGTGCCCGACTTCGAAAAGGCGATAAAGCTAGAGCCGAAGAACGCCGCCGCATGGTTCGGCAAGGCCGAAAGCCTCAGAAGCCTCAACCGCCTGGATGAGGCGGTTGAAGGTTACGATAAGGCTCTCAAGCTCGTGCCGAAGAACGCCGCCGCATGGTTCGGCCGCGGAGAGTGCCTGCGTGGTCTTGGTCACCACGAGCAGGCAATCACCGCCTTTGAAAAATCCTTAAAACTGGATTCTTCCGTTTCACTTGCCTGGTTCGGCAAAGCCGAGTGCCAGCGCATCCTGGGGAATCATAAAAAAGCGAAAGACTCGTACAAGGAAGCTTTGGAGATCGGCCCTGGTAACGCCGACGCCTGGTTCGGCCGCGGAGAGAGTCTGCGGGCTCTGGAACGATTTAAGAAAGCCGGCAATGCCTACGAAACAGCCACGAAGCTCGAGCCCAAACGCGCCGACGCCTGGTTCGGCAGAGGTGAATGCTACCGTTTGCGTGGCAGTTTCGAAAAAGCGCTCGGCTGTTACGAAAAGACCATCGGGCTTGAACCGCGTGACGCGGCCGCCTGGTTCGGCAAGGGCGAGAGCCTGCGTGGCCTGGGCCGTTATCAGAAAGCGATCGAGTGCCTGGAGAAGACGATCAAACTGGAGTCCACGAACGCGGCGGCATGGTTCGGCAAAGCCGACAGCCAGCGCTGGCTGGGACTATTCGATCAAGCGGTGCGTTCATTCGATAGGGTGATCAGGCTTGACTCCGGAAATGTTGCTGCCTGGCTTGGCAAAGCCGAGAGCCTTCGGAGCCAGGGACATCACGAACGAGCCGTAGAAGCTTTCGATGAGACTATCGCGCTGGAACAAACGAGTGTAACTGCCTGGTTCGGCCGTGGCGAGAGCCTGCGGAGCCTAAACAGGTTCGAGGACTCGCTGGCTTGCTATGAGAAGGCGATCAAGCTGGATGGAAAACATGGCGGTGCCTGGTTCGGCAAGGGCGAGAGTCTGCGCTGGCTGGAAGTCTACGAAAAAGCCATCGATAGTTACGACGCGGCGCTCAAACTTAACAAGAAAGACAGCCCCTCCTGGTTCGGCCGTGGCGAGAGCCTGCGCTGTCTGGAACGCCACAGCGAAGCTGTCTCCGCATATGACCGGGCGCTCGCTCTCGAAGCAAAATCCATGAGTTCCTGGTTTGGTAAAGGTGAAAGCCTGCGCAGCCTGGAGCTCCATAATAAGGCTATCCAGGCTTACGACAAAGCGTCAAGGCTCAATGCCGCGAACGCAGCCATATGGTTCGGCCGTGGCGAGAGCCTGCGACACCTGGATCGCTTCAAGGAAGCTGTCAGCGCCTACGACAAGGCTTTGAAGATCGATACGAAAAACGCTCACGCGTGGTTCGGCCGTGGCGAGAGCCTGCGACACCTGGATCGCTTCAAGGAAGCTGTCAGCGCCTACGACAAGGCTTTGAAGATCGATACGAAAAACGCTCACGCGTGGTTCGGCCGTGGCGAGAGCCTGCGAAATATGGGGACCTGGCGTGAAGCGGTCGATTGTTACGATCACTCGCTGAAACTGGGCTTGCGAAACGTGGAAGTCTGGTTCGGCAAGGGTGAGAGCCAGCAGGGAGCCGGAGACCATGCCGCGGCCATAGAGAGCTTCGATGCCACGCTGGATATTGACCCGGCCAATGTTCCGGCGGGTTACGGCAAGGGGATAAGCCTGCGTAATCTTTCGCGGCATGAGGAAGCGATTTCAAGTTTCAATTACATAATAGATATTGACCCCCGCCACAGAGGCGGCTGGTTGCACAAGGGCGAGAGCCTGCACGATCTGGGCCGTTTCCCGGAGGCAGTCGAGAGCTTCAAAAGGACGCTGGAGATCGACCCGGGATTCGCTGCCGCCTGGTTCGGCAGGGGCGAGAGCCTGCGCGCGCAGGAACGTTTCGATGAAGCTATCCGGTGCCTGGACAGGGCGCTCGAAATCAGTGAGAAAGAACCCGCCACCTGGTACAGCCGTGGTGAGAGCCTGAGGGCGCTGGAGCGGTTCGAAGAGGCACTGGCCGGTTTCGAAAAAGCGCTGAAGCTGGCGCCGATGGACGCGGACGCATGGTTCAGTAAGGCGGAGAGCCTGCGTAGTCTCGGCGCTTATGAGAAAGCCGTCAACAGTTACAACAAAACCTTAAAAATCGAGCCGAAGCGTGCGGCGGCATGGTTCGGCCTGGCCGAAAGCCTGCGAGGGCTCGAACGTTTTGAAAAGGCGATCAACAGCTATGACAAAGCTAACAGACTCGAGCCGATGGCGGCCGCCTGGTTCGGTAGAGGTGAGAGTCTGAGCAGTCTCGAGCGCTACGAAAAAGCGATCAACAGCTACGATAGGTGTCTCGGGCTGGAACCCGACCACGGGGCCGGCTGGATCAGCAGGGGCGAGAGTCTGCGCGGCCTTGAGCGTTTTGAAAAGGCAATCGAGAGCTATGACAGGGCGCTCGGGATTGAACCGATGGATGGAGCCGCCTGGATGGGCAAGGGCAAATGTCTGCACAACCTCGGCCGTTTCGAGGATGCCGTCAGCTGTTTCGATCGGGTCCTCAAGCTCGAGCCGGCAAACGAGCAGGCCTGTTATCACCGGGGTGAGAGCCTGCGCAGCCTCGGCTTGTTCGAGAAGGCGATCGCCTCTTTTGAAAGGGCTATTGATATCGAGCCCCGCTTCGCGCTTGCCTGGTATCGACGGGGCCAGAGCTTCAACAGTCTCGCCGACTTCAAGGAGGCAATCCGCTCATATGATAAATCGCTCGAGGCCGATGACAGCAATGAGCGCGTCTGGAACAGCAAGGGCGAAAGCCTCAACAGCCTGGGCCGTTACAGTGACGCCATCCACTGTTTTGACAAGGCACTCGAAATTGATCCCAGGGACGCCGAGGCCTGGAGTAACAAGGGAACCAGCCTAAGCGAGCTGACCCGCATCTGACTACTTTACATCTCCCATAAACATTGGTATCGCCAGCCGCTTGCGGGCCGTCTCCCCCTTAAACAGCTCATCCTTTCTGTCCGGCGCGTCGCCGCGCTCGCCCAGATGCTGGCCGAACCTGTGGGCGGGGTAACTGGAACCCAGGAAAAGCGTGTGTTTGCCGTACTTGACCCGCACCCCGTCGACGGCCTCGTAGACCCGGGCCAGCCGCTCGATCCTCGCCGTCACCCCGAAGAGATCCGGCTGTATGATGACGTCATCGCTCATCTTGAAGAGCACCACCCCCGTCGAGCGGTAGAGCTGTGACGGCTTGAACAGGCGCTCGAACACCGGCTCCAGGGCCTTGATGACCTCGTGGGGGAAAGCGGTCGGCCGCGAGAACCTGACCTCCGCTCCCGTGCCCCGGAAATCCTGTGTCTTTAAGAAACAGATGGCCCTGCCGGCGGCGAGCCTGTAGCGCCGGGCCTTCATGGTGGCGTTCTCCACATTCTTGCAAAGCTGCGCGAAGACGAACTCCGGGTCGCTGGACGGCGGCGTGAAGGTCTTCACTTTCTGGATGGAGGCGTAGGTCTCTCTCTCCTCCGTCACCAGAGCCATCACCGCCTCGCCGTTGAGCTCCCGCCAGGTCTCGTAAAAGGGCTTGCTCAAATGCGCCCTGACCCATGCCTCGTCGCGACGCGCGAAATCGAGCGCCGTGCGGATGCCCTGCTTGTTCAGGTAGGCCGTCGTCTGGGGACCGATCCCCCAGACCTTCTCCACGGGCATCTCCCGGATGAACTCGTGGATATCCCTCCCGGGGATGACCGTCAGCCCCGAGGGCTTCTTCCACTTCGAGGCGATCTTGGCGATCGTCTTGCTAGGAGCGAGCCCGATCGAGAAAGTAAAGCCGAAAGCGTCGTCCAGCTCCTGCTTGATGACCGCCGCGATGCGGCGGTAGTTCATGCGCAGGGGGCGTTGCATGCCGGTGATGTCGGCGAAGCACTCGTCGATGCCGTATTCCTCCACGTCCGGCGTATAGCGGCGCACGATGGAGAATAGCCGTTTTGACAAAAGACTATAGGTTTCATAGTCGGACGGCAGGAAGACCGCGTCGGGGCAGAGCCGCCGAACCTCGGAGAGCCGCATGGCGCGCACGACGCCGCGGGCCTTGGCCTCGTAGCTCATCGAGGCGACGATGTTGCGCTCCTTGCCGGTGATGACCGGCCGCCCTTTCAGCTCCGGGTTGCGCGACTGCTCACAGGAGGCGAAGAAGGCGTCGGCGTCGATGTGGATGACGGCGCTGGGGAACGAGCGGATGGTGAGCGGTGTAGGGCCGGCGCCTCTGCCGCGCATCTTTTAGTACTTTCGGATGACCGCTCGCACGATGGCAGCGATACGGAGCTCGTTCTCCGGGTAGATGGGCTTGTATTTCCGGTTGGCGGCCTCGAGCCAGACCTTCCCCCCGCGCTTGCGGTAATATTTCATCGTCCACTCATTGTCCACCTCCGCGATGATAATATCGCCGTCCTTCTCCTTGACGCCGCGCTCCACGAGGACCATGTCCCCGGGCATGATGCCCGCGTCGGCCATCGAGTCGCCCTGCACCTTTAGCATGTAGGTTTTGTCCGGGCGACGGATGAGAAACTCCTCCAGGCTCAGGGTGTCAATCAGCTCCTCTTCCGCCGGGGAAGGCCATCCGGCCTCGACCGTACCGATGAGCGGCACGCTGTGAAAGCGCCTACCGGGCAGCAGCTTCCCCCGCCCGTCGCGCTCCACGAAACCCAGCTCCACCAGCCGGTTCACCAGCTTGTAGGTGGTCCCCTTGGAGCGCAGACCCGCCGCCTGCGCGATCTCCGCGTGGCTGGGCATGCGGCGATTCGCCCTGTAAAAGGACAGAATCTTATCGAAATGTTTGGGCGTCCTGTTCATGGTGAGAGTGGGATGAGACAGTATAGGCGTACGAACGTACGCCTGTCAAGATTTTCGGGAGGCTGAGGGATTGACCTTTACAGATACGTTGTCATTGCGGGCAACAATACTCTGAGAAAGCGTTAAAACCCCGGCCAGCCAGAATTACTGGATATCGGCGATAAACGATCGACAAGTTTAAAATCCTTCAAAACAGGTAGGGAAAAAGGGGAACAATATCAATCCGGCAAAGGGACAGTGCATGAACACAAATAACATCAGGCACATCGAGGGCGAAGACCACGGGCACATCATGCTCTACGCCTTGAGCACGTGTATGTGGTGCCGCAAGACCAAGCTGCTGCTCGACGACCTGGGCGTCGCCTACGATGTCGTGGATGTCGATCTCCTGGAAAAGCCGGAGCAGAACGAGGCGACCGAAGAAATAAGCAAGTGGAACCCGAGTAAGACCTTCCCCACGGTTGTCATCAATGACGACAAATGCATCGTCGGTTACAGCCCCGACGAGCTTCAGGCGGAGCTGAAGAAATGATCGCGCTGGAGCGTCCATGAGCGAAATCAGCGAAAAGGAAGTCGATAAGCTGTTCGAGCGCCTGCGGCGCGGCGCCGAAGCATCCGGATACCACCTAAATCCCGATCCTGAAATCACCCGGGAGCTGGTGCGGGGCTTAATCGTAAACAGAAATCGCTATGGCTACCAGGCCTGCCCCTGCCGGCTTTCCTCCGGGGAGAAGGAAAAAGACCTCGACATAATCTGCCCCTGCGATTACCGCGACCCCGACCTGAGCGAATATGGCATGTGCTACTGCGCGCTGTATGTGTCGGGCGCCATGTTGAGCGGCGAGAAGAAATTTTCGTCCATTCCCGAACGCCGGCCGCCAGAGGAAGAGAGGGCGCAGTCCCGGGAGTCGTACAAAGTGGGCGCCTTCACCAGCGATACACCGGAAGGCAAATCTTTAAGCAAACCGGTCTGGCGCTGCCGCGTGTGCGGCTACCTCTGTGGCCGCGACGAACCGCCGGAAAAATGTCCCATCTGTGGAGCGCAAAAGGAGCGGTTCGAGCGGTTCATGTAAAGATTTGGAAATGCGACAATGGGGAAAGACACCGTGGTTCAACATCGTCTTCATCGGCATGCTCGCCTACGCGGCCTCGCTGCTTACCACCTACCTGCCGGCGCGCCAGGCGTCGAAAGTGTATCCTGCGGAAGCGCTAAGGTACGAATAAACCCGGACCCCTTGGCTCATCAAGCAGGAGGATCAGTATCATCATCAATATAAAAAGCAGTCTAATCATGAAAGCCCCCACCACGTGACGGGGGCTTTCAGATTGCGTTAGCGGCGCGGTCGAGACACGGCTTATATCAGATAGGATATTCCCCGGCGCGTCTTCCAGAGGAAATATTTCTCCAAAAGACGCTTGCCGATGTTCGCGAACGGGTTCGGCATCATCACAGCGAACTGGCGCGGTTTTAGCAGGTGGTTGCTGATGATGACGACTTCCTTGTGGCCCGCGTCCAGGACGCAGAGGCCGGGGATCTTACCCCAGGGTTTGGATTTCAGCTTTTCAGTCTCGCCGTGCAACACGTGTACGATGTTGTGGGCCGCGATCTTGGCACTCTCCTCGGAAGGAAACCCTGTCTTGGGAATACCCAGCGCCACCGGCGTCGACCAGGGCAGCGGTACAGCTACCGCCAGCCCCGCCGCAAAGACGTTCGGGTACTTCTTGTGCCGGTAGGTGTCATCGATAGGTATGAAGCCTTTTTCGTCCCCGAGATCGCCTGACTCCTTGACGTATTTCGCGCCGTTGAACGGCGGGATGATCATCGAGTATTTGTAGGGCAGCTTCCTGCCATCCTTGAGCACCACATCCGTCTCCGTGATCTTCTCGATCTCGGAATTTACAATATAGTTGATATTGAACATCTTCATG
>JBBAAB010000020.1:0-12063 GCA_041658445.1 Thermoleophilia bacterium | reverse complement strand
GAAGTCCTCGCCGGCGACCACCCTGTTGAGAAATTCGACAGCGCTTATGACACCCTCGCCTTCCTCGCCGGGAATGCCCATAGTCCAGCCCTCGTGGGCACCGATGCCAAGGTAGATGGCGGCGTAATCCTTCTTGAGGTCATCCATGGAGACATCGACCCCGACGCGTGTGCCGTATTTTATCTCGACGCCCAGGTCGGCGATGGCCGCCACTTCGGCGTCCAGAATATCTTCCGGCAGACGATAGCTCGGGATACCGTAACGGAGCATACCGCCCGATTTCTCAAATGCCTCGAAAACGGTCACCGGATAACCCCGGCGCGCCATCTGGAAGGCGGCGGAGAGGCCGGCGGGACCGGAACCGACCACTGCGATCTTGTCGGTCTTTACCTCGTCGGTGAGCTTCTCGTGCTTCAGGTTGTGGTTGAGTCCGTAATCACCCAGGTAACGCTCCACCTGGTTTATGGAAACAGCGCCATCCTTCGCGTTACGGTTACAGTCCGTCTCGCAGAAATGCGGGCAGACGCGGCCGATGATGGACGGCAGCGGATTCGTCTCTGTAAGCAGGCGCCAGGCCTGCTCATAGGACTCGTCATATTCGCGCTTGAACATCTCCGTCTGGGAGATGGTCGTGAGAAAGCCGCGAATATCGTTGCCTGCCGGGCAGGCGTTGCTGCACGGCGGCGTCTTCATCTTGTAGACAGGGCGCAGATGCGACCCCTCAGAACCGCGGCTGTAGCTAGCGGCCCCTATCTCTCTCTTTCTGATCTTTAATACTACTGCCATACGCTTCTCCTTTTCTCAGGCGTCATCGCACCTAATGATCAAGAGCCTTTTTTAGTTGTCCTATCGCCCGGTGCGTTTTCGCCTAAGCGATGATTCTGATTATTCGTTGGCGGAACCCTCCACGCGCGGAAGCTCGATTGAGCTGCCGCCGAAATAACCATACACGCACCGGCCGGAGTCGATGAGCTGCTTGATGGCGGCTTTCGTGTCCCCGCGGGGCACATCGCCATACTTCTCCTTCATCGCCTTGGTCAGGTCGCCGGCCTTCAGCTTTTTCTGGCCCGCGGAGCTGGCGACGAGTTCGTACATGTCATCAGCCAATTGCTCAATAGAGACATCAGCCATCGTTACCGGACCTCCTAGTATCTGTTGTGTAGAGACCTTCTGTAGGTCATCCCCGCGTGACGGAAATCATCGAGGTGGTACTTGGTGAACTCGATGCCGCTCATGTCGAAGAACTTCTCCCAACCGATGCGGTTGATCCACTCGCCGACACGCTCGAACGGGCGGGCGTTGGCTGCGTAGAGCTCGACGATCTTCTTTACCGCATCGGTCACTTCCGGCCAGCGCGGCGGGTTGTTCGGCAGGTACGGGATTGCCAGCTTGGTGAACATCGGCTCGGTCCTGGCGTTGGAGATCTTGCCTCCGACCCAGATCGAAACACCGTCGTTCAGGGGATCCGCCAGCGGCATTGCCGGGCAGACCGTGAAGCAGTTGCCGCAGTACATGCACTTGTCTTCGTCGACCTTGACCGTTGTCTTGCCTTCGATCGAGGTCGGACGGATCGCGTTGTTCGGGCACGAGGCGACGGTAGTCGGGATCTCGCACTGTTTCGGCAACGCGTCGTTGTCGATCCGCGGCGGTGTGCGATGCAGACCGAGGATGGCGATATCGGAAGCGTGGACCGCGCCGCACATGTTCAGGCAGCAGGCCACGGCTACGCGAAGTTTCGCCGGCAGCTTCTCGGAAGTGAAGTACTCGGACAGCTCATCCATGACCGCCTTGACCAGACCCGAAGCGTCGGTCGCTGCCGAATGGCAGTGCACCCAGCCCTGGGTGTGGACGACGTTGGAGATGGCGTTGTTGGTACCGCCAACCAGCGTGCCCATTGCGTTGAGATCAGCGATTAGCGGATCGATGTTCTCCTGCTTGGCCAGCAGGAACTCGATGTTGTTCCGGCTTGTGAAACGGAAATAGCCGTCACTGTACTTGTCCGCCAGGTCCATGATGTTCCTGAGGAAATTAATGCTCACGAGGCGCGGCGAGGCACAACGCACTGTGAATATGGTGCCCGCGGGGCCGGTGTGAGAGAGCACGCCCGGCTTGAGCGAATCGTGATACAGCCACTTGCCGTAATTTTCCTTGATGATCGGATGTAGGAACTTTTCGTAATGCGGCGGTCCTATATCCGTGACTCTCTTTGCTTCAGTCGCCATAAACCTAACCTCCTGTTACTGTCAAAGTTGACTCAGGACAATCGACGGTTCCTTTAAGGTTCCGCAGACCGGCCTGCTTGGATCGCCTGATTATTCCTCGCTGGCGCTTGCTCCCTCTTCCTCGAAATACTCTTCGTAGAAGATGTAGGGATTGTCTCTCGGTGCCTTGACCATCTTCGGTGACGGAGTCTCGCCGATGCCCTCGAGGAAGGTCGCGAGGCTAACGCGCTCAATGAACTCGCCGATACGCTCGCGGGCCGTGCCATGCTCATCCCAGAATTCCCAGATGCGCTCGAGCAGGTCGTGCATCGGCTCGTAGTCGCCATCCTCGATCTTCATGAAGGGGATGATGACCGAACCGAACAGCGCGCCTTCGACGATCGGCGCCTTGGCGCCCAGGGCAATCGCGAAGCCCTTGTCATCGCCTGGTGAAAGAGCCTTGGGCAGGCGGTTCAGGCAGTGCATGCACTTGACGCAGTCACTGTCGTCGATTTTGATCTCTTTGCCTTCGACCGAGATACAGCTGGTCGGACAGAGATCGACGACGGCGCCCTGGATGTCCATGCCGCTGTCTACATATTCGGCGAACGCGGCCTGGTCAACCTTGATGTCGTCTCTCCAGATGCCGATGATGCCCATGTCGGAACGGGCGATTGCCGCCGTGCAGTCGTTCGGGCAACCTGACATCTTGATCTTGTACTTGTAGTTGAACATGGGACGATGAAGCTCATCCTGATAGCTCTGCGTCAGGTTGTACGTCATGTCCAGCGTGTCGTAACAGGCCATCTCGCAACGGGCCGGGCCGGCGCAGCAGCTGGGGGTACGAAGGTCGGAACCGGAACCGCCGAGGTCCCAGCCCTTTTCCGTCAGAGCCCGGAAGATGGGCTCCAGCTCTTCGGTGCGGGTTCCCAGAAGCACCATGTCACCGGTGGAGCCATGCATGTTGGTAAGACCGGAACCGTGCTCTTCCCAGATGTCCATGATCTCGCGAAGAGCGTCCGTGGTGTAGAACCAGCCTGAGGGCTGATTCACACGGACAGTGTGAAAATGCGATACACCGGGGAACTCTTCCGGCAGTGCCGAGTAACGGCCGATGACGCCACCACCGTAACCCATGACGCCTACGAGACCGCCATGTTTCCAGTAACCGCGCCTGTCCTCGTAGGACTTTTCCAGCTGACCCAGAAGGTCCTTGCACATCTCGTTCTTGCCGGCCATGCTCTTGATATCCGTGACGAAACTCGGCCAGGGACCCTTTTCCAACTCATCCAGGAGTGGAGTCTTGAGTTCATCTGACATATCCTTCTCTCCTTTACTCTGATTGCAGTTTGCTTAGATAATCCTCAGTAACAAGCAGTAAAAGCTTAAGGTCAGGCCCCTGCTCCCTCTGCCATACCTTCCACGGTTCCAACGCTCTCCTCTTCCTCAGCTTCCTCTGCCGGCTCTTCCTCGTGGACGGGCTTCACGAAGATGCCTTCTCTCGGCATGAGCGGCAGCAGCTTCAGACCTAAAAGGTATACAAGCCCGATGAGAGCAAAAATACCCGCATACTGTATCCATTCGATCAACCGCGGGATGTACATCACGTTCATGCCATCCTGAAAACCGCTGCTGAGTTCATAGCCAGGCATGATCGGCTGCGCCAGCACCTGGCCCGGCAGGATGAAGAGCATCCGCTCGCCCAGCACACCAATGATGTGCATGACCGACGCCGCCAGGATCCAGCCCAGCCTGCCTTTCGTCTTGGGATTGAAAAGGATGAAGATCGGAATGATCAGCCCCACCAGATAGAGTTGCACCCAGAAGACGAAGGTGAAGAATATGCTGCCACCGAACATTACGAAGATCTCACCTTGCTGGAACTCCGGATCGTAAAGGTGAGTCAGGTGCTCGATGGTAACCAGGTAGAAAACAAAGATCATCAGTCCCAGCATGATCTTGGAGAGCTGCAGGAAGAAGCGGTTGTCGAGCGCCCGCTTGGTGTATTTGAAGGTCAGGTACAGCATCACCATCGCCAGGGCGGTTCCCGATGAGAGCGCCGCGACGACAAAAGCGAGCGGCGTGATCGACGAGAAGTACATGTCACGCCCGTTGATGATGCCGAAGATGAAGCCGGTGCCGGAATGCACGAAGACAGCGGCGACCACCGCGGCCGTACCCATGACGGTGGTCCAGCGGTCATTCTCTTTGAACTGCGCCCATAAATACATAATACCGATGGTTATATAGCTCATGTAAATGAAAGCGTTCAGCGACAGCAATGAACGCGGGTTGACCATATAAAATGGCAGAAAAATCCGGTCAGGACGGCCCCAGCCGGAAATGAGCGCTCCGAGCGCTCCGATCATGAATATCACCGAGTTAAAAGCCGCCACCCGCGAGAGTACCTTGTACTCCTTCTGCTTAAAAATAACCGCCAGGCCGGAAATCATAAGCGAGCCGGCGCTTAAGCCGACAAAGAGGACAAAAATCACCTTGTCGCCGGCCCAGGTCACGGAGTTGCTCATGCCTGTAAGGTAGTAGCCCATCAGGAACCTGACCACGGTCGCTATCAGCCAACCGAGCACCAGCGCGGCACAGATCGCCGTCGCGGTCCAGAAACTCGCGCTTTTTCCCTCTATTCTCGAGAAATAGTATTTCGCCACTACGACCTCTCAGTCACGATAATGGACATCATCCCAACACCTTTTCCAACAGGGCTTCCTGCTTGGACAAACCCAGGTAGTACACGTTCGACTTGACCTCCAGGTTGACCCTCAGCTCCTGCACCTCTCCATCCGCTATCTGTCTCGCGACCTTTTCGTTATGGTCGTTTCGGTTGCCGAATTCCAGCGCCGGCTTGCCTTTGACTTCTTTCATGTGTTTTATACAGGCTTCCACGCAGGCCGGTATTTCGCCGGCTTCCAGATCCTTGTGGGCGCAGAAGGTGCATTTGGTGGCAACGCCGAGCATCATCGCCGGCACCTTGGAGTTCTGCTGATCGCGCGGCACCGGATTTTCACGGAAAACCATCGTGCGCGCCCGGAACGGGCAGGCGATAATGCAATAACGGCAGCCGATGCAGCGATGCTCGTCTATCATGACGATGCCGTCCCTTTCCCGGACGAAAGAGGCTTTGGTGACGCAGACATGTACGCACGGAGGATCAGAACAGTGCTGGCAGAGCAGCGGAATAGGCCGCTCTTCAACGCCAGGCAGATCCTGCTTCATCTGAGCGACGCGTATCCAGTAAGGAGTATAGCGGGCGGCGTCTTCTCCATAGGTTGCCTGGAGGTCGGGCACGTTGTTTTCCTCGCGGCAGGCTTTCTCGCACTCCTTGCAGCCGTCACAATTGTTCAGGTTGACTGTCATGGCAAACTGGAGTGACTTCTTCGTCGAGGTTCCAGTGGAAGCCATGGTCGACGTCACCAGCAGCTGTGACGCCGGCATCGCTGCGCCAGCCGCGGCGATCAATCCACCCAGCTTGAGAAACGTCCTTCTGTCCATTGAATCATTTGCCATTGCTTGACCTTTTCTCCCTTTGTCTTTTTAAGGCCTCGTTCCGGTTCTGCCTGTTACTGTCTTAATAACCCTCGGGCCGGTATGATTCCGGCTGCTCTTCCGTGGAATGACACCCGTTGGTCTTATCCATGCAACCCGGCTGAACGCCGTTGTAATTGTGACATTCCTCGCAAAAATCCTTATATTCATGACAGCTGAAGCAGCGCTCGATCTGAAAGCGATCGTCCTTTACGCCCTCCCGTACAAACCTTACTCTTTCATCCTTGAGCACCTGCTGATGGTTGACGCGCATGTAGTCCTTTGTTTCTTCGCGTGTACCACCCCTTGGGTCAACGCAAATGCTCGCGTCACTGTCCGTACCCTTCGTCAGGTCGGGCTGCACGTCAGCGCTCGCCATATGACCGCTGGCCGCATTGATGATAAACGGCAACGCCAGCACTACCAGGAAGATGAAAAAAACTATTACCGGCTTCTTCATTCCTTCGCTCCAATTTCGATAGCCCTCGCAACCAGCTGATGCACACCGCCGGCCACACCCATGGGGACGTCGTATTTAGGCAGAATTTTTGTAAATTGAGCCTTGCAGATCGCGCATATCAAAGCCAGGAAGTTGACTCCATGGGTCTCCTGCACGTTATGGAAGGCCTGCATTCTCGGCATTGCTCCCTGGACGCGTACCTCGAGGAGTTCATCCGTGAGGATGCCGCCTCCGCCGCCGCAACAGAATGTCTGCGCCTTGATTGCGCTCTCATCCATGTCAACGTACCTGTTGCACGAGGCCTTGATCAGCTCGCGCGGCAGCTCGAACTGGCCGCCGGGACGGTCACCCATCCTCGTGCCGCGGGCCACGTTGCAGGAGTCGTGGAAAGTCACCACAAACTCGTCGTTGGCCGACTTGTCCAGCTTGATGGCGCCGCGATTGACCAGGTCGAGGGTGAACTCGACGATGTGCTGCGGACGCGGATAATTGGGATCGAGCGAATCGAACGGGCCGATAAGCGTATTCCAGAAGGAATAGGCGATACGCCAGGCATGGCCGCACTCGCCGACGATCAGGCGCTTCGGTTTGAGCTCCGCGATTGCGTTGTTTATACGGGAAGCCACCTTCTGCATCTGGCTGTAACTGCCAATGAACAATCCAAAATTGCCCGCCTCGGAAGCCGCCGAGCTGAAAGTCCAGCTGATTCCCGCCTGATGGAACACCTTCGCGTAGCCAAGCAGTGACTCAACGTGTGGCGAGGCGAAAAAGTCGGCCGAAGGCGTGACCATCAGGACTTCCGCGCCTTCCACGTCCAGGGGAAGCCTGATCTTCTGGCCGGTTTCCTCTTCCAGATCCTCTTCCGTCGATTCGAGCGTGGCCTTGAGCGCCTTGGGGTTCATTCCCAGGTTGTTGCCCACTTCGTGAACCTTGGCGATGATGTCATTGGTATATTTCTGGCCAAGACCGATGTGGTCCATTATTTCCCTGGCAGCCATCGAGATCTCGGCCGTGTCGATGCCATAGGGGCAGAAAAGCGAACAACGGCGGCACTGTGAGCACTGGTGGAAATAGCTGTACCACTCGCCGAGCAGCTCGAGGTCGAACCTCTCGGCACCCGCCAGCTTTCCAAGAATCTTGCCTTCAGTGGTGAAATATTTACGATAAACCTTGCGGAAAAGCTCAGCCCTGGCTACAGGCATGTTCTTCGGATCCTTGGTTCCCAGGAAATACTGGCATTTGTCGGTGCAGGCCCCGCACTTTACGCAGATGTCCATATAGACCTGGAGAGACTTGTATTTCTTGAGGAGGTCGCTCATCTTGGCGATGGCGGCGTCATGCCAGTCTTCACGCAGGTCCGTGGGAAAGTCGAGCTTCTCCATGGTTACGGCCTTGCACACATAGGGCTTGTTGGCTGCCGCGGCCCCCTCTTCGATCCTGGGGATCTTCAGCTCTCCCGTCAGCTCCGGCGCATGGATGTCCTTCGCTTTCTTGCGGGGAACTATGGGTTCTCCGACCTTTTCCAGGTCGGTCAATACTTTTTCTTCAGTTTCTGTTGCTGCTGTCTCTTCTGCCATCTAAATTGTCCTTTCAAGGCCCGGGAACCCCACGCCACACCCGAGGGCAGCTTTGACTAATCTATAAACAAAGAGCCTGACCAGAGATTTGCCCCCTGACCAGAGACCGGCCGTTCCATTTCAGGCCGGCCCCCGGCGGGTATTCTTCAAAGGTGAAACTGACCGCTATCGTCCGCGGCCTGGCCGCGGATTAAACGCAGCCGGTCGGCTTCGGAAGGCCGGCGATCTTGCAGGCCTGCAGCGCAGGGCCAGCGGGATAGAGATCGTAAAGGTACGCGCTGTTGCCCTTCTCCGGGCCGAACATCTTCTTCATTTCCTTGATGAGGATCTTGATGGCCGGAGCGATGTTGTACTCCTGGTAGTAGCCACGCAGGAAGTTTATAACTTCCCAGTGAGCTTCGGTCAACTCGACGCTCTCAAGCTCGGCGATGTACTTACCGACATCCTCCGTCCACTCGTCGAGGTCAACCAGATAACCGTCGTCGTCTGTTTCGTAGGTTTTACCATTTACTTCAAAGCTCATTTTCTCTTCCTCCCGTTGTTTTGTTTTCTTGCTTTATATTAGAGAGCAGTCCGCTCTGAGAGCTGTCTCTCGCCCAAACTTGTTCTAGCCGGCTGCCTCCGGAGTTTCTTCAGCCGTTGCCTGCGCCGGTACAGACGCCGGAAGATTTTCGGCCCACGGAGCCACCAGCCGCTTCTCTCTCGGGTTATCAACCTGGTTGCGCGTCGGGCTGAAGAAGATGCCGCCCGAGTGCATCAGCTTGCTGAAGGGGAAATAGACCAGCAGCAGCAGCACCAGGCTGATGTGAATTATGAAAATCGCCTCCGTCGGCATTGCCTGGGGGTTAAAGGAGATGATGCCCATCATGAATTCCTTGACCTGTGATACGTCAACCCTGAAGAAATGTTTGGCCAGCAGGCCCGTTGAAGCGATACTGATCAGAATGATGAGGAGAATGTAATCGGACATTATCGAAACGTATCTGGTTCTATCTATAGCCAGCCTGAGAAGCAGTAGCAGCGCGAGACCGCCGAGCATGATCAGGCCCGCGTACATTTCATAGGTGGTGATGTAGCCTAACGCCGACGTAAAGAAGTTTGTCGACGTCACTGAGAGCGGGATCAGGAATCTTATATGCTTGATCAGGACGATGAGCAGACCGATGTGGAAGACGTAACCGGCCAGCCAGATGACTTTGTTACTGAAAAAGAGACTTTTAAAAAGGGCCACTTCCGCCAGCATCCGGGGCGCTACGCCACCCGCGGTAACCGGGCTGGGATTAAGTGGAATCTTCAGCGGCGCCGGCGTGCGTGCGTATACCCAGATACGCGCAAGAAAACCGAAAAGAAATACAGCTATGGCAACATAAGCAAGAACAACAAATAACAGCGAAGGACCGCTCAAACCGCTCACACCTCTTCCCTTTCGTGGAGAACCAGCACAATTACTAACTGAATTTGGAAAGGATTAATATGCCTGCCCGATACCCCCCGCCCTCAATACCCCCGAAGCATTTGGAAACATAGCAGCTGGTTGCGAATGTGTCAAACTGTCAGCAACAACCCGCCCGATCCGCAGACTATGCAGTATTAATACCATAGAGGGTATCTACAGCAAGAAAAAATCTACACCCGTTTGCTTTTCATGTCAATAGGTTTTTCTTATTTTTTAAGGAATAAAATTGAGAGCGTCGTTCGGAGAGTTTTAGCCTGCTAATCCAGACATTATTTATCGCTTGTGAGAGATGATTCGGGGAATCGGAAGTGGAATATTCCTGAACCAGTGAAATTATTTCAGCCAGATCAGGGTGTGTACCGCACGTTTTTTTACGTCCGGTCCACAAATGGCCGCAAGGCAAAAGGTCAAAAAATCAACCGGGCTATCAGTTCAGTGGATGTTCTCTGTTTCCTGTTCGGACGACGGCGTGATGCCGGCGAGAGCGCCCTCGGGGCTCTTCCAGTTCCTGAGCATGAAATCATCCACGGAACTGCCGTACACCCACACATGGGCTCCCGATGGTGATGCTTTGCAATCACCCTCGGGTTGCGTGTTGGCGATGATACCGCAATGCCTGCAAAGGTAGTAGGTCATGGCTCCTCCCCTATCATTCTCCATGATTGTTTTCCCCGGGCGGGGAAACGGGCTGAAAGCTGTAAAACCGGATCCTGTTTTTTCTGGCTACCACCACCAGTGACTTGCGTTTGCATATGTTGCCGGGCTGGCAATATTTACGATGTGAGAACGCAGTTTTTTTTATGCCGTTTTATTAATTTTTTCAAACATTTGAGTAGAGTTCAATAGGGAAAAACAGCAGATCTCATAATGAATTTTTGACAAACTCCACGAACCCCTCCGCCCAGCCGGGGGAGCCGAGGCTGTGCAGGTGCGTGTATGAGGCGAGGATGTTGCCATGGATGATGCCGTCGTGTTCTCCGTCTACGCCGTTGCCCCGCAGCACCTTGTAGGCGAAGGCTGTTTCGGCGTCATTGAGGCCGGTGACCTCGGAGTAGTGGAACTCATGACCCTTGATGATGAGTCCCGGTCTGAACCATCCGGCATCGCCGATCGCCGCCAGCTTCATGTAGCCGTGACCCCCGGGCTTCTCGTGCATGACGATGTCGCAGGGCAGGGCGCCTACCATCTCGCGGCTTTCGTCTTTCCATGACATCCGCCGGGATAAATACATAAGTCCGCCGCACTCGGCGTAGATGGGCATGCCCGCGGCGGCGGCGGTGCTGATCTGCTCGCGCAAACTACTGTTGGCTTCCAGCTCGTCCATGAAGACCTCGGGGAAACCGCCTCCGATATAAAGGCCGTCAACCTCCGGCAACTCAGTATCGACCAGGGGGCTGAAGGGGACCAGCTCGGCGCCGGCCGCACCCAGCGCTTCCAGGTTCTCAGGGTAGTAGAAGGTAAAAGCGCGGTCCTGGGCGACGCCCAGCCGTACGCGTACGGCTGGCTGCGCATGTCTTGCGGAATCATCTATCTTTATATCCGGCAACGCCGGCGCCGCTTCGGCGATAGCTCTTACGCGGTCCAGATCAACGCTCTCGCTGATTATCTTCTCTATCTGCTCGATGACCTCCGAGGAGCCCAGGGCCTCCCGGGCCGGCTGCAGCCCCAAGTGCCGCTGGATGATGCCGATCTCGGGGCTGGTGCGGATGGCGCCAAGTACCTCGATGTCGCAGTAGCGCTCCAAAACGTTGCGCATCTTATCCTCGTGACGCGGCCCGGAGACCTTGTTGAGAATGACGCCGGCGATGTTGATATCAGGCTCGAATTGTGTGAAGCCCTGCACCAGCGGCGCGATCGAGCGGGTCATGTTGCGCGTGTCGATGACGAGAATGACCGGCGCCTTCAGCTGCCGGGCGAGGTCGGACGTACTGCCGGTCCCCTCCACGTCGATGCTGTCGAAAAGACCCATGTTGCCCTCGACGACGGCGATGTCCGCCTCCGCACCGTTACGCTGGACCGACTTCATGATCTCAACGTCCCCCATCATGAAGAGGTCGAGGTTGCGGCAGTCGCGATCTGAGGCGGCCGTAAGCCACATCGGGTCGATGAAGTCGGGGCCTTTCTTGAAGGGCTGCACCTTATGGCCGGCCTTGGCCAGCGCCACACAGAGACCGATGCTCAGCGTCGTCTTGCCGGAGCTGCGGTGTGGCGCGGAGATTACGATTCTGGGGAGTTGCACTGGTTTGCCTGCCTTTTTTCTTTTTTTCCGGCCGGAGAAGTCAGCCTGCCGGGAATCATCAACGATAACGGTAACTCGTATGTTTCTCAATCATACAGCAAGTCTAGCGTGCGCCGAGATGGCTGAGCGCGACCTCCAGGTCAGACGGCAGCGGTGAGCTAACATCTATCTTCCCGCCAGTAACCGGATGCTCGAACACAAGACGCGCCGCATGCAGAAACTGGCGCCCCGCCTGCAACACATCGCGACGCTGTCCATAGACCCCGTCACCTGCGACCGGGTGGCCGATGGCGGCAAGATGGACGCGTATCTGGTGCGTGCGTCCGGTCTCCAGCTTCACTTCCAGCAGGGAGAAGCCCGAAGCTGCCGCCTTCCCACCGGCGCGTCCGGTCGGACCGCTCCAGCTTTTTATCACCTTGAAGTGGGTTACGGCCTCGCGGCCGCCTTTTTTGGCCACCGCCATTTTCTGGCGTTCGCGCGAGTCCCTTCCCACCGGCGCCTCGACGGTACCTTCCGAGGCGGCGAACAGCCCGTGCACCAGGCATATATAGGTGCGCTCGATCTCGTGACGGGAAAGCATCTCCACGATA
>JBBAAB010000019.1:0-12212 GCA_041658445.1 Thermoleophilia bacterium | reverse complement strand
CATGCAAAACTGTCTCGGCACGGACTGTGGAACGCTATATACCGCCAACTCGTTCATCAGTGGCGGTCTGCCCAAGTGGAACAACACGATAGCAGGCATACAGGTTGCTGAGGGCTCCGTCCTCGGACTCCTGGCAGTCGCCGCGTACACTGTTCCCGCCAAGGTCGACACCAGCATTCCGTCGATCAGCAGCTCGAGCGCAACTGCTACAGGCACTACGACCGCTGACGTCACCAGAACCACCAGTGAGCCCGCTACCAGCAAGATAGTACTCGACGATGGTAGTGGCGGCGCCCCGGAAGTCGATGTCAACAACACCATCCTGAACGCGATCAAGACGACTTCGCTTTCAGGACTTACTCCGGGTAAAACCTACACCGGAACACTGACCGTCTATGACGGACAGGCCAACAGCAGCAGCACGGCTATCAGTTTCGCGACTCCGTGCGCAGCCGGCAAGCCCAGCCTCTCACTCAGCGCTCCTGCTCCATTCTGGGGCTCGTTGGCTGACTACCAGGCTGGTATCCTGTCGGTCAACTGGACGATCAGCAACACCGGCGGCACTGTTGCGTATGACGTCACGCTTACAAACACAAGCAACACCAACGGTGTCACAATGGTCGTGTCCTCGGCTTCGCTCGGCAATATTGCGGGCGGAGGCTCAGGCATCGCGACGCTCAAGTATGGTGGCTTTAGGAACGGTGGCTACATAACCATCGGCAGCTGGCATACAGTCAACGCCGGTACTGCCAAGGATGAGTGCGGAACACTGTACACTTATCCATAAAGACGCATAGGGGATAATGAGCACTAATAAAACGAATCATGGGAGAAACCGCATGACTGATACAAAAGAGACGCGGGAACCCTATGCGAAGCCTGAACTGACAAGGCACGAGAACTTGAAGGATATAACCTTCGCGTGCCCGGAGTGGCAGTGCAGCGTAGTGGTTCCGCCGTGGACCCCGTAAAGCGGTAGCGGCAGAGCGGTAAGAAAGCAGAAACAGGGCGGCCCCGAAAGGGGCCGCCCTTCGTATGTCCCCGGTTTGTCCGACTTTACCGCTATGCCTGATAGACGCCGCTTTTCCCGATATGCAGATCTCTGAATTTGTTGACTTCTGGCATAGTTCTGACTTCTTCCCGGGAACGGCTCTGTTTTACCTCGTACATGCGTTTGTCGGCAAGGTCCATTAGTTCGTCGCCGTTCGTGGTTTCCTCCGGATAGCTGGCATGGCCTATCGACGCGCGGACCGGACCCGCGAGTGACTTTCTCAAAAGCCGCCCGTCGTGGGTCATGAAAGGAAATTCCCGCACCTCCCGGTCCAGCCTCTCGGCCAGCACCCTGGCTCCCGCGTCTGACGTATGCGGCGCTATGATCACGAACTCGTCGCCGCCGAAACGGTAGTGTTTCAGTGCCGCCAGCGCTGTATCGGTTTTGCGCAGGCTTTTCTGCAAAAGATCCGCCATGTCTCTGAGTACGGAATCACCGGTGAGGTGTCCGAATGTGTCGTTGATCTCCTTGAACTTGTCAACATCGAGGATAAGTATCGAAAACGCCGCCGGCATGTTCTGTCCGTAATGGAGAGTTCGTGGGCATACTGCTTGGTGATCCATGTGCCGGCGAAGGCTCCCACCGCCACGATGGCGCAGTTGGCGAAAAGTATCTTTCCGGCGATGGTTGAGCCGGAAACCCTGCGTTTGCCGTCATTTTCATTGCCAGACATGATGCCCCAGCCCTTTGATTGTCCTCAGGGAAACCCCTTAGTGTTAAACAGGGTTCGACCGGAGCGCAGAATCCCTTTAGCTGAAAAGTCAGGTAGCTTATAGCAAGCCACTGCCGTGACTGTGGCGGCGGGCTTTTGGTTTTACTTAGCATGGCCCAATCTGTAAGCTACATATAATGATAACTACGTTAATCGAATTCCTCGGCGGTTTCGTCAAAGACACAATTTCCCTGCTCGGATACCCAGGTGTTTTCCTTGCCATGGCGATCGAATCGGCCTGTATCCCCCTGCCGTCGGAGATAATAATGCCATTCTCGGGATATCTTGTTTCCCAGGGCCAGTTCAATCTGATACTGGTAAGCGTGATAGGCGCTCTCGGCAACCTGGCCGGTTCGTTGCTGGCGTACTGGGTTGGCGCAATAGGCGGGCGGCCGCTGGTGGAAAAATTTGGCAAGTACGTTCTGCTTTCGCATCACGACCTTGACCTGGCGGACAGGTGGTTTACGAAATACGGGAGGAGTACGGTCTTCTTCACGAGGCTGATGCCCGTGATCCGGACCTTCATATCATTCCCGGCGGGTATCAGTCGCATGAATCTCACCACTTTCAGCATTTATACTTTTCTGGGCGCGTTGCCATGGTCGTTCTTTCTGGCCTATGTGGGTTTTAAGCTTGGAGAGAACTGGGACACTGTGGGAGCGTATTTCCGCAAGGCGGATATCCTGATAGGCGTCCTGCTTGTCGCTGCGGTGATCTGGTATGTGTGGCGTCACGTAAATAACATGAAGAAGGACAGGGTGATGGCGGATAAGGTCGTTGCCGGGGACAAAACAGCTCTCAAGGCAAAGGAGCCGGAGCCGGCGGAACAGGATAATCAGGTATGAGCATTCTTGAGGCGCTGGTTCTCGGGATCGTACAGGGGCTGACCGAGTTCCTTCCGGTCAGTAGCTCCGCGCATCTGGTGCTGGTTCCCGACCTTATGGGATGGGAGCCACCTACGGTTTCCTTCGACCTGGTGCTGCACCTGGGATCGATGTTTGCGGTCCTTGTATATTTCTGGCGGGACCTGCTGGAGATAGTGAAGGCTTTTTTCAGCGAAGGCGAAGCCGCGGTGGTAAAGAGGCGCGTGGGTCTCTTCCTGGTGATCGGCACCATACCGGCGGCCGTTATCGGTGGCCTGCTGGAGAAACGTTTCGAGGCGGCTTTTGGTGAACCCACCTGGGTTGCTTTCTTTTTGTTGATCACGGGAGTGCTACTGGTGGCCAGCCAGCTGGTCTCGGGTGAGAGAGCCATCAATGGCCGGGGCGTCGCCGAGATGAAGCTTTCCGACGTGCTGGCGATCGGCTTTGCCCAGGCGGTAGCTATTCTTCCCGGTATCTCCCGTTCGGGATCGACCATCTCCACCGGCCTGTTTCTGGGGCTGAAGCGGGAGACGGCAGCCCGGTATTCTTTCCTCCTGAGCGTGCCGATCATTGCCGGCGCCGCGATCTTCAAGCTGAGGCATGGTTTCG
Organism: Thermoleophilia bacterium; assembly: GCA_041658445.1. Lineage (GTDB taxonomy): Bacteria > Actinomycetota > Thermoleophilia > BMS3ABIN01 > BMS3ABIN01 > JBAZWE01. The sequence continues at coordinate 8,977 of JBBAAB010000019.1, read as the reverse complement.
GCGGCGGAGGTGACGGTGGGAACGGCGTAGGCGCGGCAGCCCTGATCGTCGGCTTTGTTTTCGCGGCAATCTCGGGGTTTGCGGCTGTAAAGTTCCTGCTCGGTTTCGTGCGCCGCCACAGCCTGGCCGGCTTCGCGATCTATTGCTGGATCGTCGGCGGAGGTGTGCTGCTCTGGAAGGCTTTCGGCGGCGGTTAGGCCGTTAGCATCAGGCAGATCAGCGGCCGCCGCGCCAGATAAAACCGGCCTGATTGAAACCATCAAGAATTATAAACGCCCGCGGGTTGCGTGGATTATGGGCAGGTGATAGGAGATACAGTAATGAACCTCACTCCAATGGAGCGGCTGCGCAGGAGCGGAGTCACTCCTGACCGCTCCCTGGGTCAGAATTTCCTCATAGATCCCAATATCCTCGACGTAATCGAGAAGACCGCCGGGCTCGGGTCGGATGACTCCGTGCTCGAAGTCGGTCCTGGACTGGGCGTGCTCACGGAGAGGCTCGTCGGCCGCTGCGCCCTGGTTCATTGTGTCGAGCTCGACAGACGTCTCGCCGCGATGCTCGTGGAAGAATTTGGCGGACTCGCCAATTTCAGGCTGCACCAGGCGGATGCCATGAAGTTCCCTCTCGGGGAGCTTGACCCGCAACCTGCCAAGTTCGTATCCAATCTGCCTTATAATGTCGCGGCGCCGCTCGTCATGAAAAGCCTCGAAGAACTTGCCGGGGCACGGCTCTGGTGTCTGATGTTGCAGAAAGAGATAGCGGACCGGTTTTTTGCCGCGACCGGCGCGGCCAACTATGGCGGCATATCGGTCATGGTCCAGTTGCTTTGTCTGAAATTGTCGTCAAGACACATATCAGGTTCGGTTTTTTATCCCAGGCCCAGGGTGCGCTCCAGTCTGCTGGCTTTCAGGAGGCGTGAGGGTGAAAGTTTCACGACCTCCCACTTCAGGCTGGTAAGGTCCCTGGTGGCGGCCTCATTCAGCCATCGGCGCAAAACACTGGCAAACAGTCTGGTTGAAGCGGAAAGCGAACTGGCGCTGCCGGTACTGTCACGAATCGACACAAGTAGCCGGAAGAAGTTTGTGGAGAAGCTGCTCGGCGATGCCGGCATCGCCTCGAATGCCCGGCCGCAGGAGCTTGCGCCGGGTCAATATGAGGAACTTGCAATGATGATTTCGAATATCGAGGACTCTGGAAATGCATGAAACCAATCGGAATATCGCCGAAGTGCCAGCGCCGGCAAAGATAAATCTCTGGCTGCATGTGGGTCCGAGGCAGGCGGATGGTTTTCATCCGGTCTGCTCCCTGATGGACCGGGTTACCATCGCGGACACCCTACAGGCTCGGCGCGCGACCAACGAGGGTATACGCCTTACCGTTTACGGCATGGACAACGACGCCCCGCAGGAAAACCTCGTGATGCGGGCGGCCCGTGCCATGGAACAGGAGGCCGGTACCCGGCTGGACGTCGATATCGACCTGACCAAGAAGATTCCCGTCGCTGCGGGCCTGGGCGGCGGCAGCTCGGACGCGGCCGCCATCCTCAAGCTGCTCGTATTTCTCTTCGAGCTGGACATACATGAAACAAAACTCATGGAGATCGCCGGCGTGCTGGGTTCGGACGTCCCTTTCTTCATGACCAGTGGACCACAGCTGGCCGAGGGCAAGGGGGATGTCCTGATGCCGGTACGGCTCGGATTCGATTACGCGGTAGTGATCGTCAACCCCGGAATAAAGCTCTCAACCGCCGACGTCTATCAGCTCTACGACGAAACCGCGGGAGCAAGCGATGAGACGTTTTCCAATCACGTGGAATGGGCGCACGAGGAAATCGGCAGACTGGATTCACTGGACGCCCTTCTCAATCAGATGCACAACGACCTGGAATCGCCCGCGAGAAGCCTTTGCCCTGAAATCGATGGAATCGAGCAGGGCCTGCGTGCTTCCGGAGCCGCGGGTGTGCTCGTCAGTGGCAGTGGCCCATCCGTCTTCGGCGTCTACGAGGATCTGGAAACTGCTTCCCGTGCGGGCGAAAAACTCGGCAAGAGATATCCCCTCACCTGGGTGGCAACCCCGGTCCCCAGGGAAGCCTGACTTCCCAACGCAGGACCATCCCCTTAAAAGCAGGCTATATGCAGGCTTTTTTTGCGGACAGAATCAAACTGAATTAATACGACCTCCTTTCTCTCAGGGAATTTTCCACCCTTTATAAGCGATTTCCCCGATAGTATAAATCTCCAATCAGGGTAGGATGTCTGCAGCAAGCTGAACACGGAAGTCGGCAGAAAAGCTCAGGCAGGTTTATTCAGTAAGGTTTTTTCCGGCGTCAGGAGAACCAAGTGTCGGTATGTTTCTTGAAGTTTGGGTACCCCCACCCTGGCGGGCAGGGTCAGATAGAATCGCACGATTCATCTGACTTTGCCCGCCGCCCGCTTTCTCTGGCGTCGGATTCAGCAAGGCATTAATAAGCAAGGTCGATATCAATCCTCCTCCGCGGCACGGGGGTCTTCAACCCCAAAACCGGAGAAACAGAAGTGCAAGGCAGCAAAGGGGAAGAAATGATGGACGAACATAATTTTTTGAAAATGATCAAGCAGAGAGGTCGATATCGCACCCAGGGCGAAGCCGCCCGGGCCGCGAATGCCGTATTCGGCACAGTCAAGGCATGGCTTTCGCCTTCCGCCGACGATGACATGCGCAAGGTTCTTCCCGGGGACGCCGAGCAACTCTGGCGTTATTCACCAGTCATGCCTCTGGCGGCTCCGGTTGGTGGAGAATCTTCCCAGGCATCGGCCCAATCGCTGCATTTCATACTCAGGGTGCAACAGCTGGGCAGTTACCATTCTTCTTCAGAAGCGCGCCGCGCCGCATGTTCGGTATTCAGCGCGCTGGCGGGAAGTCTGCCGGTTGAACCATCGAGATTTCTGGGACAGGTGTTTCCACCAGAGATCATGCGAGCCTGCCGTGCCGCATCCGCGAGTTGGGCTGCCTGATATGGCTGTCAATGCCCTCAAAACGAGAAGGGAAGAGAATATGACGGGAAAACAGGCAACAAACAGTTGGGTCAAACGGCTGATGGACGCGGACGAAACAAGTTTGAGTGGTTTTACGGTAGATGCAGTCGACGGTATAGCCGGCAGGATCGAACAGGTATTGTACTGGAGTGACGCCAGGGTTCCCGATTATGTTGTGGTCGGCACAGGCCGCTGGATATTCGGCCACAAATCCGTCCTTTCAATAAAGGTGATCGAGGAAGTTGATCTTGAAAACAGGCGTCTGCGCATGTCCTTGAGCAAGGAACAGATACGCCAGGCACCTGAGTTTCTGCCGGGTATCTGACAGAAACTGGCCGTTCCAGCGGGGTGGAACCCCATGTTTTTAAGCCGGCCGGCTCCCGAGAGGGGGTCGGCCGCACGATTTTCAGGATGCTTGACCTTTAGTGCCTGCTCTACTATACTTTTTCCGCCTTCATTGGCTGCCCTTGGGGCGTAGCCAAGCGGTAAGGCTGCGGGTTTTGGTCCCGTGATACGGAGGTTCGAATCCTCCCGCCCCAGCCACATATGATGACAGTCAGAGCGAGGAGTCGCTCATTTTTTTGTCTGTTGCCAGTATGTGAGCGGGCAAAAAAATGTAATTGTAAAGGCGCTGAATAATCCCAACCAATGCAGTCTGCTTCAGCTGAAGAATCGAAGCGATCCCTGGCCGTTGTCGTTCTGGCAGCCGGTATAGGCACGCGTATGAAGTCTAATAAACCCAAGGTTTTGCATACCGTCTGTGGCAAACCCATGATCTCCTGGGTCAGTGAGGCGATTCAGGCTGTCTCACCCGACCGCACGCTCGTCGTGCTGGGAAACGGTGTGGAATCGGTCCACCAGGTGTTGCCGCAGAAGACCGAAGTGGTGATGCAGGATAAACAGTTAGGGACCGGTGACGCGGTGCGCTGCGCAAAAGACGCGCTGGAAGGCTTCGAGGGCGATATCCTGGTCATGTACGGGGATACGCCGCTGGTAACCGGGGAAGAGTTGCAGGGTTTGCTGAAAGTGCATGCGAACGGGGCTCCCGCATGCACGCTGATGACGGTGGAAGTCGATGATCCGGCCTATTATGGCAGGGTTTGCCGTGACGCCGACGGGCGCGTTACCAGGATCGTTGAGGATCGCGATGCCGGTAAAGAGGAAAAGAAGATTTGCGAGGTAAACGCGGGCGTTTACGTTTTTGAGGCGCCGGCGCTCTGGACGGCGCTGGACGAGGTGGGCAGCGACAACGACCAGGGAGAGATGTACCTGACCGACGTGGTGGAGATCCTGGCGGGCAGGGGGCAGGTCGTGCTGGCCCATAGCGTTGATGATCCCACGGTCGTGATGGGAGTGAACTCCCGTCTGGATCTGGCGGAGGCGGCGAAGGCGATGCGCCGGCGTATTCTCGAGCGGCACATGCTCGCGGGCGTGACTGTCATCGATCCCGCGTCAACATTTATCGGGGCGGACGTGCGCGTCGGCCGGGATACGACCATTGAGCCGATGACGACACTTTCAGGCGTGACCGTCATCGGTGAGGACTGTGTTATCGGGCCGTCATCCACTGTGATCGACAGCAACGTGGACGATCGCGTGAAGCTGGTTTCATCCTTCGTGACGGGCGCGGACATAGCCGCCGGTTGCAATGTAGGGCCGTTTGCCTATCTGAGGCCCGGCGCGCGGCTCGAAGCGGGCGCCAAGGCCGGAACTTTTGTGGAGATCAAGAACAGTGTGGTGGGCGAGGGGGCCAAGGTGCCGCACTTGAGTTATATTGGAGATACTGATATTGGCCCGGGCACGAACATCGGTGCCGGCAATATAACCGCCAACTATGATGGTGTCAGCAAGCACCACACCGGGATCGGGGCCGATGTTCAAACCGGCGCCAACACGGTGTTCGTCGCGCCGGTAACATTGGGCGACCGGGCAATGACGGGCGCAGGCTCGGTGATAACGGATGATGTGGGTGAGGGCGCACTTGGAATCTCACGCGCCCCCCAGGGAAATATAGAGGGCTACGGCGACCGGAAGTACGACTCACGCTCCGGAAAAGGCAAAGACGAGGCAGAAAAGTGAGTTCTTTTCATATGCGGGAAACCAGTCTGGAGGAGCAAATAATATGATGTCGAGCAGCATTCTGGCCCAGAACAGCAAACGTCTTATGCTTTTCTGCGGCCGCAGTAACCCCGATCTGGGTGAGAAGATCGCCGACCAGCTGCAGATCAAACTGGGCGACATCGAGACCAAGACTTTCAGCAACGGTGAGATCTACATGCGCTACAGGGAAAACGTGCGCGGCAGCGACGTCTTTCTCATCCAGTCCACCAGCCCTCCGGTGAACGACAACCTCATGGAGTTGCTGATCATGATCCAGGCGGCGCGGCTGGCGTCGGCGCGGCGTATCACCGCGGTCATGCCGTGGCTGGGCTATTGCCGGCAGGACAAGAAAAGCGCCGGCCGCGAGCCCATCAGTGCCAAGCTGGTGGCCGATCTGCTGCAGGTAGCGGGCGCCGACCGTGTGCTGACCATGGATTTACACCAGGGGCAGGTTCAGGGTTTCTTCAATATTCCCGTGGATCATATGACCGCCCTTTCGATCCTTGCCGGTTACTTCAGGCTCAAGCAGATACCGGAGCAAGAGATGGTCGTGGTGTCTCCGGACGTGGGCGGCTCGAAGCGGGCCAAGAAATTCGCTGACAAACTCGGCGCGGTTGACCTGGCCATCCTCAACAAGACCAGGCCAGAGCACAACGTGGCCGAGATCATGGAAGTCATCGGAGATGTCAAGGGCAAGGTCGCGATCATGATGGACGACATCATCGACACCGCCGGCACCATTACCGCCGGCGCTGAAGTGCTTTTGGATATGGGCGCCAGCGAAGTCTATGTGACCGCGACTCATCCGGTTCTTTCCGGCCCGGCTTATGAGCGCCTGGAGGTTTCTCCGGTCAAGGAAGTGGTGGTCACCGACACACTGCCCTTGAATCCTGAGAAAAAGACCAGCAAAATAAAGGTTCTGTCAATTGCCACGACTCTGGCCGACACAATCCAGAGCGTTTTCCGTGACGAGTCCGTCAGCAGACTGTTTGAAGGAAATGACCAATTATTCTAGGAATCGTGGGAGTGAACTATGAAGAAAGTTAAACTGGCAGTAAAAGAGCGCGACAGTTTCGGAAGCCCCGAGGCCAGGCGCATGCGCAAATCAGGCTGGATACCCGGTGTGCTTTATGGCGCCGGCGAGAGCAGCAAGGCCCTTGCGGTCGAGGAAAAAGCGTTAAAGCAGGCACTGGGCCGCGAGCGCGGCAACGTCATTCTTTCCCTGACTATCGAGGGTAGCAAGAAGGCGCACGCGGCAATTCTCAAGGAATATCAGCCCGATCCGCTGGGACGCGGCATCCTGCACGTCGATTTCCTCGAGGTGAGCATGGACAAGCCGATCGAGGCTTCCATCCACATCGAACTTACCGGCACGGCCCAGGGAGTGAAGGACGGTGGCATCCTCGACCAGAGCCAGCGCGAGCTGCATATTCGCTGCCTGCCGGGCGACATGCCGTCGAGTATCGATTACGACGTCTCGGAGATGGTGATCGGCGACTCGATCCGTGTGAGCGACCTGACACCACCACAGGGCGTCGAGATTCTCAACGACCCGGATAACGGTGTCGCCAGCGTCCTGGCGCCGAAACTGGTTGTCGAAGAGGTCACCGAAGAAGAAGCTGAGGAAGGCGCGGAGGAGGCAGCCGAAGGTGCTCCCGCCGAGGAGACGCCGTCCGAAGGCGGAGAACAAACAGGGAAATAAAGTACACTGTCATACAGGTGTTGTAATTAACGTAGAGACGTTGCATGCAACGTCTCTACGTTTTAAGGCTCACCAAGGAATCAAGGCCATGGCTTTTTTCAAGAAACAGCACCATTTTCTCAATACTGATTTTCTGGTGGCCGGCCTGGGCAATCCCGGCCCCGAGTATGAGGGCACCCGTCATAACACCGGCTTCATGGCGGCCACACGGTTGATGAGGCGCCACGAGATGGGCAGAACCCGCAACCGTTATGGCGGACGCTGGTGTGAGGGAACCGTCACGGGCGTGAATCTGGCGGTCATCCTTCCCATGACTTATATGAACCGTTCCGGTGAGGCCGTGGCCTCTGCCGCCAGGCACAAGCATATCGATCCCGTTAACATCACGGTCATCCACGACGACATGGACTTCCCGTTCGGTTCGGTGCGCGTAAAGCAGGGCGGTGGCGCCGGTGGCCATAACGGCCTGGCCAGTATCGTGGCCGAACTGGGGACCGATGCTTTCAACCGCGTCAGGATCGGCATCGGGCGCCCGGACGACCCTGCTGAGGATGCACGGGACTGGGTTCTGTCACCTCTCGGCGAATCAGATGAAAAGCTCATGCCTGTTCTTGACACGGCTGTTGATTGTATTGAGACGATCATCACCGAAGGCATCGAGGCCGCGATGAACCGGTTCAACCGGCGCGACCAGGACGGCGACCCGGCGGGGGAATAAACAGACTTGCAGCGAAGGCGTCCGCAAGCCCATCGTGGAGCATATCCCTGATTGAAACGAAGGGTTCTCGATGACAGTCAAGACGTTTTCCTGGTTCCAGTTTTGATTACCTCCTATATAAAGAAAGATAAAAACTTCCAGATACTCGCAGCGGCCCTGAAAACGGGACCGGCGCGCGTCTATGCCCCGACTTTCTTCCAGGGTTACCTGCTGGCCTCATTGCGGGACGAGATCTGGCCGGAAGAGGCGATGCTGGTTGTAGCGCCCGGTGGCGCAGAAGCCTCCCGGCTGGCCGATGACCTCTGCGCCTTTGCCGGGCGGATGCCGGTGCGTCTGCTGCCCGCCGCGGGAACCGCACCCGGCAGCAGGGTGATTGCTTCCAGCCGGCTGGTCGGACTCAGGCATGCCGCTCTCTGGAGCCTGGCCGCGGGACGTCCCGGCATCGTTGTAGCCGATATCGCGGCTGTGGCGGACGGGTCGCTCGATCCGGGGCGCTGGCCGGAGGCAGTCCATATAGGCAAGGAAAACCCGGGCAACTTCGATGAAATCATCGAGAGTCTGGCATCGCTGGGTTACGAGAGGGTGCAACAGGTTGAGGACCGGGGAGAGTTCGCGGTTCGCGGTGGCATCATCGATGTCTTTCCCTCCACCGACCAGGCGCCGCTCAGGCTGGAATTCTGGGGAGACGAGTTTGAATCCCTGCGCCGTTTCTCCCCATTTACCCAGCGCTCCCTGCTTGAGGAGGAGAGCGCCACGGTTTTTGCAGCCGCGGAACCGGAAGAGCCGGATGCCGGGGGAGAGAAGACAGCCGCCGGCCGGCGGCTGTCTTCCGGACTGCTGGACCGGGAAATAATCAGGACCCGTGTCTGCCGGATAGACCCGGCCGCGGGCCGGGACTCCTTCGTATCATATTGGGAGGATGTGCTCGAAGCTTCCCCGGTCGGGAAGTCCGCGGGGCATTACTTAAGACCGGAAGAGCTGGATGAGCGGCTGCATGCCGCCGCGAGTCTTGTTCTTGAGAGTCTGCCAGCCGACCAGCCTCATTCTTTTTCGGCGACCGGCTTCCACTTCGCCTCGCGGCGCGTTTCCGAGGCGGCGGTCGAGCTGGAGCGGATGGTGTCCGGGGGTTTTAAGGTGTTCGTCCATTTTTCCTCGGAAGGCGCGGCGCGCCGCGCTGAGCATAACCTTGCCGGGAGCACGGCTTTCCTTGCCGAAGGAAAATCCGCCCCGGACAAACCAGGCGCTTACCTCGTGTTGGTGCCGCCTCCGACCGGTTTTGTCAACAAGGACATGAAACTCGCCGTCGTCGGCGAGCGGACACTTATCAGATCCAGCAGGTCGGCCCGCAGCCGGACCCTGGGTCTGGCCGGACGCGCCATCATGAGTTTCCGTGATTTGACACCGGGTGATTTTGTAGTACATAAAGACCATGGAATAGGCGTT
>JBBAAB010000018.1:0-12480 GCA_041658445.1 Thermoleophilia bacterium | reverse complement strand
GGGTCGGCGGCAACGGAAATCGTCTTGCCGTACGTGAGCGTGTAGCACTTGCCACCTACGTTCTTTCTTGTCCTGCAGATGCCAAGCTTCCCCTCAGCGATGACGCACAACCGCGGACAGACCCGGCAGCGGACTTTCCCGCCGGGGCGTGAGTCATAGAGAAGTCCTTCATGCAAAGTGTCTGTCATGCCCAGAGAAATACCTCGTCGTACCGAGGAGGGTTTGGCTGTTGCTGCCCGCTAGCTTTCTTTTCCAAACTTGGACTTCAGCTGATTGATGCCCGCATCCATGGCCTCGATGATGCGGGCGTGCATCTCGGGGTTCGCGGCAGCCACGCATGACATCTGAAAAGAATGGTCAGATCCCAGCAGCAGCCGGTTCTCCAGGGATTTGCCCCAGCCGTCTCCGAAAATGGCCCCGGCTTCCGAGCATATGAGGCCGGCGGCCGCGAGGTCGTGGGGCGAGTTGTTTAAGACGGCGCCCTTGCCCACTTCCTCAAAAAGGCTCTTGACTTCAGGTACTTCATCGATCATTCGGGGGCCGATATCGATATAGGCGTCCAGTTGACCCGTCAGAATGCGAGTTATCGAGTAGGTTGCACTGCCCAGGTCAAAAACCGCTCCATCAACAGAAGAGATATCGACCAGGTCTCCCATGGCCTCGATGAGCACGCGTGCCGGACGCCCCCTGAAGCCTATCGTCCAGAACAGTTTCGACAGATCCGTATTCTCAGAGAGAATCACCGGCACGGGTTCGCCATCAGCCGTCGTGATCGTTACGCCTCCGCCTCGACGGGCGGTAAACAGGGTGCCGCTCTTTATCTCCGTAAGACAGCCGAAGATAACGTCGCCCATGGCCGGTTGATCGCTGTATTCGGCCACAGCTACCGATACCATTGCGCCCTCCAGCCCGGCAGCAGCCGGCCTGGTGCCATCGACAGGATCGACTATCAGAACGTATTCGGGCTCGCCGAAATTCAGCAACCCGCGGTCCTCGGAATACATGGCTACGTTGGCCCCGCTTTCCTTTAAGTAACCGACAAGAAAGTCCTCAGCCACCTCGTCGATGCCGAAAGTGACGTCGCCACCCACGGCGGTGCCGGTATGGGTCCGCGCGGCCGCGCTGCCGATCTGGGGCAATATGAGTTCGCGAATCCCTTTCGAGAGATCGACGGCAAGCTCGAGTATGTCAGTTTTACCGTTGGCCATAGGCAGTTAGTATAGCAAAAAGGCGGTTCCTGATTCCCGGTGGTCTTCGCTGGCTTTATTCGCCTGAGGTAATCGAGCCCACGAGTGGGAATATGGTTCTTTTGATCTCCTCCGTACCCTCGCGGGCACTCTCCGCCGCGGCCGCACGCGCTGCCGGCTCGATTTTGGGAGGGTGCTCGCGGGTCAGGTATAACGGCACCTCGTTGCCGGCGAACCGGGCGCAAAGCGTGCGCCATTCTGGCGGAAGCTCTTCCGGCAGGCCTGTCCCGCCCATCTCGGCCATGAGTGAGGTCCAGGCCCTGGGCACTACGGTATATGCCTGATATCCGCCGCCGCCGGAGGCCAGCCAGCGCCCGCCGGCCACTTCATGGACCAGTCGGTGCAGCCTCGCCGCAAGCGCCTGAAAGCCTGACAGCGTCAGCGACATGTGTGTGAGCGGATCGCTGAAGTGGGCGTCACAACCGTTCTGGGTGATGATGATATCCGGCCTGAAGGCACGCGCCAGTACCGGCACCAGCTCGTCATAGGCTTTGAGGAAAATGTCATCGGTGGTGTAAGGGGCCAGCGGCAGATTGACCGCGTAGCCCCGGCCGTCGCCATCGCCGGTCTCACCGGGAAAACCGGTACCGGGGAACAGGTAGTGACCGGATTCGTGAAAGGACACGGTCATGACGCCGGGATCGTTGTAAAAGAATCCCTGCACGCCGTCGCCGTGATGGGCGTCGAAATCCAGGTAGAGGACACGAGCCTGGTATTTTTTCCTCAGCCAGGCCGCGGCCAAAGCCACATCGTTATACACACAGAAGCCTGATGCTCTCGCCCGCTGTGCATGATGGAGGCCGCCGCCAACGTGAAAGGCATGGTCCAGCTCGCCCTCCATGAGCATGCCCGCCGCAACGAGAGCGCCACCGGCGATGGTACCGGCCGCCTCGTGCATCCTGGGAAAAACCGGGTTGTCTCCGGTTCCAAGACCCCACTTGCCGGCGCCTATCTCACTTACCCCGGGTTCGCTGAGCTCCTTAACTTTTTGTATATAGACAGGATCATGAACCAGTGCGAGTTCGTCGTCACCGGCAAGACGAGGCTCGACAACCCTGATGTTGTCCCGTTCAAACAGGCCAAAAGACCGCATCAGCTCCGCGCTCAGCATCAGCCGCTCGGGCTTCATTGGATGCCACGGGCTGAAGCTGTAATTCTGGTAGCTTTCGCTGTAAATAAGGGCGCATGCCTCTGACATAACGGAGTAATAGTACCACGGTGAAGGAAAAAAGAATCCAAAAAAGGACCGGCGCCGGGGCCGGTCCTTTCCTCTAAAACAGCAACCTGCTGGAGCATTTACATGATTGCTGGTAAAACTATCCTGTACACAGGATCACAGGCTGGTGCGATGCTCCGCTCCCTTACAGCCGCTCTGGTCTTTTGCCAAGCTCGACATCCGTTTCGCTGGTTTCGCTCGCCCGTACATAGGTAACCCTGACCTTGTCGCCGGGGCGGTGCGTGACCAGTATACTGGTCACGTTCTCCATGGAAGCTACTTCCTGGCCGTCGATTTTCACGATGACGTCACTGGACTTGAGCCCCGCCTTTTCAGAAGGGCCTCCCGCCTGCACCTCGGATATGAGGGCGCCCTTGTCGACGGTAAGATTCAGACGTTTTGCCGCCTCCTGATCGACGCTTTGTCCCACCACGCCCATCCATGCGTATTCTACTCCGCCATTGGCAATGATCTGTTCCATGACCTTCTTGGCGGTATTGATCGGAACCGCGAAGCCGACACCCTCCGAGCCACCGCTCACGGTTGCTATCTGCTCATTGAGACCTACGACCTCGGAGCGGGAGTTGAAAAGGGGCCCGCCGCTGTTGCCACGGTTGATTGCGGCATCGGTCTGAATCGCATCCTGGATGGTGAAACCGGCCTCAGGTGACTCTACTGTGCGCTTGGTGGCGCTGACGATGCCGGCCGTCATCGTGCTGGCGTAAACCCCGAATGGGCTGCCGATGGCATAGACCGATTCGCCGACCTTGACCGCGTCTGAATCTCCCAACATGACCGGGACCAGGTCCAGGCCCTGAGGATCGATCTTGATAACAGCCACATCGCTGCTGGTTAGATCATAGCCGACGATGCTGGCCTTGGCCGTCTTTCCGTTCTTGAATTTGACCTCGATATCGGATGCTTTCACTGCCTGCTGCGTGGTATCACTGGTAACGACATGGGCGTTGGTGAGGATATATCCGTCGGCAGAAGCCACGAAGCCCGAGCCGATTCCCTGCTCGCTCTGGCTGGAATGATAAAGACCTGAACCCTGCCCTTCGAACGTAGAGACGATCTGCACGACAGAATCCGCATATTTGGAATAGACCTGCTCGGGGCCGGCGAAACCTCCGGCTGACACAGGAATCGAGCTTACTTCGGGAGTGGCGGCCGGGATTGTAACCGTGCCGGCCTGCTGCCCCAAACCACCCCAGTGAAGACTTAAGGCTACGATAAAGAACAGAACCGCCCCGGCGAGACCGGCCGCCAGACTCATCACGATTTCCATAAGTCTCTTCACTGCACATTCCTCTCTTCCGAACAAAAGTCGGGTGGCGACCAGACCACCCGACTTAAATCATTCGCGGTTTCCCGCTGACCCAGGCCGAGCCTTTTCTAACTCAAGCCTGATGTCATTATACCCGCTTAAGGGAAAATGCCAACAAAGAACGCGTTAAGCCAGGTTAAGTCATGTTAACGAAAGGAGAAACATGAGCAATGCAAACCTGTGGGCATTGATCGTCGGATTCTTCGCCCCGCTGGCAGTGGCCTGGGTGACCCGCGCCTACTGGGCATGGCAGGCCAAGTTATTCGTGGCCGGGATGATCTCTGCCGCGATCGGCGTCGGTACCAGTTATTTCGCTGGCCAATTCGTGGATGTGGATATAGGCAGAGCGATCCTGTTGGCAATAATAGCAACCATTGGCGCATATGAAACGACTTGGAAAGACACATCGCTGCTGAATTACTTCTTGTACCAGAGGAACGGCGGCGCCGTCGACCAGATATCAACAGATCTGCGGCTGTAAGGCGGCCGCAAGCCCGCTCCACCCCCGGACCCCCGCCCTCACCGGCGGGGGTTTTTCTGTCTTTTTCCACAAGGGATAAGCGTTCGGCTGGCGAAGAGAACTACGGAAAGCCTTGAGGTTTTCCACAGACTGGCGTATCATTTGCTCATGGGTTCCCTCAACTTTTTGGTCGGGTACGACGAAGTCTAAAAAAGACGCAGAGCGTTTAGCCACAGGTTTCGTTGAGCAAAAAGTAAATATAGCTATTCGGTAGGCGGCAAAAATGGCTCCAGATTCTCGACACATCCAATTCAGGTTTGATCCTGAAAAGTTTACATCTTGCGTTGCATTTCTGGCATCCAAAAACGTCCCCAATTTGGACAAGCTGAAAATCGCAAAGCTCATTTTTTTCGCTGACAAGCTGCATCTTCAGAAGTATTGCCGCCCGATAACTGGCGATTACTACAAACACATCGACTTTGGCCCGGTTCCGCAACATTCACTCGATGTCTTAAACGATATCGAGTTTGATAGACCGGCCGGAGAACAAGGTCGGCACAATCGCCATGTGTTTGAGGAAAGAATTGCTTGCAATCAACACGCTCGGCCTTATCCGCTCTTCCATATCCGCCATGAGGAAACGTTCGATAGTCTTTCTGAGTCTGAGAAAGAGATACTGGATGAGGTAATTGCTCGTTATGGTGCTATGACTGGTGGACAGCTTATCGATGAAACCCACAAGGAAGCTGCCTGCACAAAAACTGATTACAATTCAACTATAGATTACGATCTGCTTCTGGATGATCTTGACGACGATGCTCGCGCTGAGATAATTGAAGTCCTTGAGCACGACCAAGAATTGCGCGACATTTTTGAATTATCTTCTTGATGATCGATCTTCCCCCGGGCCTTACCGACGATGCCTTCGATGATAGATTTGAGCGAGGCACGGTAATCAGAACTTTGGTTCGATTCGATGATGGCACAACAGCGTACAAGCGTTTGGTAGTTGCCAATACGGATTGCTCTGACCGATCGACGGACATCCTCCATTTCTTATGTACATCTAAAACAGATTTCTATCTGGGAAATCGGTGGGTACAGAATGATTGCCTTATGGTCTCCGCGGCCGATGCAGGCGATGCTTTCGATAGGTCTATTGCAATTGATCTCAGACGGACATTTACAATCCGAAAGTCCGATTTGAAAAGCAGATACTTGGGCGGTGAGTTGGATTTTCTCGGTTCACTCCCAGCGGCTGTAATTGACGATATGAATGAGAAAATCACACAATCAAGACAACTCTCACAGGAGCAAAAGAGAATCATTCTCCCGTTAGATTGAACCCTCCCCCCACCCTGATATAATCAACGCATCATGCAAGTCGACACAGTAATAATTATTAAAAACGAAGAGGAAACCGCGACCCACCACGTCGTCGCTGATTTTTTTGAGCATGTAAATTCTCGTAATAGCTTTAAGCGTATGAGTGGAAGATTCGCATTCACCCCTGGCTCAGATTTTGCACGGCTTCTAAACAAGTCTTTTTCGACTGGGAATTACATAGTTCTCCAGTTTTTTTTCGCCGATGGAGAGAAGTGCGCCCAGGCCCTCATTAAGAGAATCCAGCCTATGACCGGCGAAGTTGAGTATTTAATCTCCGGTCCGCTGGCGCCCTGTCTGGACTTCATATAATCCCCTTTCCTACCCTGTTATAATTTCCTTCTCTGTAAAACGCATGGCCGCAATAAAGCCCTATGGATCTGTCTTGGAAAGACATAATAATTGGAGGAACTGCCTTATTTGGAGCAATAACGGGCGGCATCGATCTATTTTACTTACGTTTATGGAATTCTAGGAGATTAAAAATAAAGGTGGAGATTCGTGAAGATCCATCGCGACACTCTTTCGAAATTAATGGACAAAAAGGCGTCATCCAGCCCACTTATTTATTGAAAGCTATAAATCACAGCCCAAAAAGAGTAGTTACGCTAAGCAGCGTGGGATTTCATAAAATTAATCGTTTGGCCAGGGTTCGTTGGATCGAAGCCCTTCTTGCCTTTATTCAAAAATTGTTAAGAGGCTCGAGGATAGGGATGTTGCAAAGAATTAATATTGCAAGAATCAAAAACGATATACCCTATATCATGTCTGATGGAGATTTCCCTAAACGTTTGGAGCCAGACGAAAGCTTCGAGGTGCGCGCGTGGGGCTATTGTGAATTGATAGGCAATGTAGGAAAGAAAAGCGAAGGTGAGTTGTCATTTAAAAATGGGTATTTCAAAGACCAAGCAGGTAATGTTTATGAATGCGATGGTCCGGTGGGAACACTTTACATTCATGAGATGCCACCGTTTCAGAACACATTTCAATGAATAATATGACTAAAAACCTCCTCTACTACGGCGATATTCACGAGATCATCCTCTCTGTAAAAGCGGGTAAGACCGGACGCCGCCACGTGCATGAGCTCAGAGGCGTGATGGAGCGTGAGAAGGCTGATATTGCCGTCCTGATAAGTATGCAAGAGCCGACACGGCCAATGCGCGAGGAGGCAGCCTCAGCGGGGATGTTTAAGTCACCTTGGGGAACACATCCGCGGCTGCAACTTCTCACCGTCGCCGAGCTTCTTGACGGACGGCGAATCGATTCGCCACCTTTGGGGCAGGTGAGTCAGGCTTTTAAGAAAGCACCGCGGGCCGAGGCCCCAAAGACGCAGCTTTCATTGGAAGCAGACACAGAAGAGAAATAAGCCGTTATCCTCGCTTAAACATCTTGCCACACGTCACGCATTTAACACGGGTTTTTGGAGCAAGTAGGCCCACCGCAATCTTGCCCTTCATTGAGCGCTTCGCCGTAAAGTTTGTCCCGCCGCATTTGGGGCATCGTAGCGTCCCATCGCCGCCATAATTTGCAACTTTGCTTATATTTCTTTTCACTACTACGTTGCCGGCATACGGCTTCGACTTTGCCCTGGGCGGTCCCTGTACCGGCATCATCTGTTGTTCTGGCGATACAATGCTAGTTAGCATATTTTTACATTTGGGGCACATCACAGCGACAGCATCGATGCTTTGCTGACAAAATGGACATATTTTTGTAGGTCTAACTCCGCTCACAACAGTTTTTCCACTCCTCCAATTGGCAGTGAATGACTATACCACGGGAATAATCAACAGGTAAACAGTTTCAGTGGATCCGCACGCTCAAAGTCAGCCCTGATCTCATTCATCGCCAGATGGACGTAAATCAGCGTTGAGTTGATGCTCGCATGCCCCATTATCTTCTGCAGGCTTACAACGTCCCCACCGTTTCTCATGTAATTGGTGGCAAATGTATGCCTCAAGGTATGAGGCGAGCACCTGACGCTTGTAATGCCGGCACGAATCCCCAGGCGCTTCACCAAGCTGTACAAACCGTGGGTTTCTGGCTGTTCTCGATGCTTCGTTACGAAAAATGCACTTTGCGGTGACCCTGCAAGGAATGATTCCCTAATGTCCAGCCACCCTTCGAGATTTGCGGAGAGAGTTCTGCCGATCGGCACCGTGCGCTCCTTGTTCCCCTTCCCTTTTACCAACATGCTGCCGGCGCCCAGGTTGATATCATCCATCGATAGCGATGCGAGCTCCGAGACGCGCAGACCAGCGCCCAGGAATGTGAGAAGGATGCTCCGGGACCTCTGGCCGGTCCAGTTATCCTTGCAGGAATCGAGGAGACTTCTTACCTGGTCGTCATTCAAACAGTAGGGGATACGCTTACCCGCCCGCGGTTTGGCGATCCTCGCAGCGGGGTTGTCCCCGAGCAAGCCCTCCCGGTGCAGCCAGGCGCAGAACATCCGTAAGGTGATGTTGAAAATAGTGAGGCTTGCAGGTTTGTAACCGTGCTCATAGATGTGAAAGAAGAAAGTGCGGACCGTGTGGTAGTCAATGAGCTCAACGGGAGTGTCGTCACCAGCGAATTGAGCGAATCTGGACAACGCGAAGCTATAGAGCCGAATTGATTTCGGGCTCAGGCCTTCAACGCGGCGCTCGAGTAGGTAGCGCTCGACATATTCGGCGATCGTGCCGGCGGAAACTTCACCAGCGACGATCCAAGTGCTTGTGGTCGTGAATTCGGCCACTCTCAGCGCCTCCCCACACGGAGGCGAAAGGGCAAGAATAATACCACAATGCTTTTAATAAGTATATACATGGGTCAACCGTGAGTTAAAGGTCGGCCATGCGGAAGGCATGCTTGAGGATATGCTGTTTGATGGTGCTCAGAGTGGGAGAGACATGGTATCATGATTCATTTGCGAAATCTATAGGGAGCGAGGGTCATAATGTCAGCTGCAGACGGAACGGTTTCTATACCACGATGCTATGTTCATCCAGATTTCATGGCCGGTGGTTTTTGTGTTTCCTGCGGTCGGCCAATTTGCCCCGATTGCATAATAGAGATAGGTGGTAAATACCGTTGCGTGGCATGTATGACACAGATAACTGAGGTTGCTCAGTCTGCGCAGATCCCGCAAACGGTCATCGTCCAGAAACGAAAGAATCCCGTAGCGGCAGCATTACTGAGTTTATTCATCGTCGGGGCCGGGCAACTATACAATGGTCAGATATGGCAAGGCTTGGTCTTCTTGGGTATCGGCATTATCAGCATTCCTCTTTTTCCGTACAGTCTCGTCTGGATGCTTCCGGTTTCGTTATTCTCCATCCTAAATGCATCCGCGGCCGCCAAGGAAATAAATAGCGGTGAATTTCCCGGGCGGCCCTCATCAAAACACACCGCGCAATTTAAGAAATAGCAAAAAGGAGATGGTCATGAAAAAACTGCTGATTATTCTGCTGGCTGTACTGATGATGAGTGCGATCGGGTGTGGGTCTACGGGTGAAAAGACGACATCCACAAAGGAATCAAGATTCACAAAATACTCTATAGGCGAAGAATTTCCAGTTACGGACGCAAAGGGAAACACCGTTTATATGGCAACGATCATCGGAGTGATAAGCCCATACGACTCCCCCTATAAAACAACCACAGAGCGTTTGCTGAACCACATTATGTTCGACCCAAAGCCAGGCTATAAATATGCCCGGGTAGACGTAAAAATCCTCAACAATGGCTCTTATCCGGGTAGATTCATCCCATCAGACTTCATGCTCTTTAATGAGCGGGATGATGGGGCGCTCCGCGCGGGGGTTGAATCAACAGATACTGTTTTCTGGCAAGGTGGAGACCTTCTTCCTGGTCAAGAAAAGACCGGGGCCCTAATATTTCAAATGCCTGATGCCGCTATACCCACAACAATTCAGGTGTGGTATGCCGACGATAAAAAAGGGTCACCCAAAATGCCTGAGATCAATCTCACGAGTTAATTTTTAGCTTAATCCCGCAATTTGCGTGAAAAACATGCAAAGGAAATCATTGACACTGACCGAATAAGGTATACAATAAGTATCCGTAAACGGTATACTGAAACAGGAGGCAACATGAGCAAGGCATGCAGACAGGAGGTGAATATGGCAGAAGTAGGCCGTAATATCAGATATTTGCGCGAGGAGCAGGGGCTGACTCGGGAGGCTTTGGCTAGAGTGGCGGATGTACCGGCAACAACTCTAACCAAAATTGAGCAAGAAGTTACAGACAACCCGAGGATCATGACCCTCAGAAAAATTGCATTGGCATTAGGTGTGACGGTGGGAGTTCTCCTTGAAGAGCCGAAGGCTAAGGCTTCGTGAGCGCGGTTAAGTTGTGTTAACCAGTTAACTTATATTAACCGGCCCGCGGTGAATCCGTGAACGGTTTACCCTCTGCCCGTCAGCCGGATTGTCCTGCCGGCAGGGTAACGGTGAAAACCGTGCCCTGGCCCGATGAATCAACTTCGATAGCGCCGTTCATTAGCCTGACCAGTTCCCTGGCGATGGAAAGCCCGAGGCCGGTGCCCCGCACACGGCCGGCGCTCTTGCCCCGATAAAACCGCTCGAAGACACGCGTCAGCTCATCCCTGGGAATTCCCTGCCCGCTGTCGGATACGGTAAAACTTACCGACCCACCGTTGCTTCTGCCGGCAACCTCGACGGTTGCACCGGCCGGCGAATATTTCAGAGCGTTGTCGAGCAGGATGCGCACAAGCTGAGCCGTACGCTCCTGGTCGCAGCGTGCAACCAGGTCGACAGGCAAGGCGTCGGTGACGATCCTCGAATCCTGGCTGACCGATTGAGCCGCGAACTCGCGGGCCACCGAATCGATAACGTCCTTGAGCTCGACGCTAGTCGTCTGCAGGCTGACCTCGCCGGAATCCATCTGTGAGAGATTCAGCAGGTTGTGGGCCAACTCGGCCAGTCGGTCCACCTGCTCACGCATGGTGGCGACGAACTCCTTCTTGGTGCTTTCATCCACTTCCTCATCCTGAAGAATCTCGAGAAAACCCGATAGTGAAAAAAGCGGCGTCTTCAGCTCATGGGAGGCATTGGCGATAAAATCACGGCGCGATCGCTCCATCATAACCTCCTGGCTCACGTCACGCAGCACGATGAGCGATGAAAGCTCCGCCTGGTCCGACAGATAGGAACTGTGGACGGAGAGTGCCTGCTCATCCTCGAGCATGAATGTGTCCTCGCGGTTGGGATGCTCCGGGTTCATCGAGCTCCAAAGGTCGTAGATCTCCTCCGGTACACAGTTTGTGAGAGGACATGGCGTTTTGATCGAGCGTCCCAGGAGCTGTTCGGCGGCCGGGTTGGCGACGATGATGTTACCTTCGATGTCGATACCCACGACTCCCTCGCTCAAGTCATCGAGCAACAGCTTGGCGCGACGCTTTTCAACATCTATCTGCTGGAAAGCCGAGCCCAGCCGTTCGCCCATCTCGTTAAAAGTGTTCGCCAGCTGGCCCAGTTCGTCCTGGGATGTGACCGGCAGGTCTGTCGCAAAGTCACTCTCGGAGATACGTTTGGCGCCCCTCTCGATTCTCTGGATGCGCCGGGCGAGGATATGCGATACCGCGTAGATAGCCACCAGAGCCAGAACCAGTGCGGCGGAAGCCGCAATCCCCATCAGGAGCCAGACTAGCTTGACGGCCGACTCCACGTCGGAAGTCGAGGAGGAAACCACCACTACCCGCGATACCTGGTTGCTGACGCCGGACTGCGTTGTCGGCATGGCAAACAACGGTACCGCCGCCATGGCGTAATTCTTTTCGCCAATCCTGACAACATCCGTAGCGGGATTACGGGACTGGATGGCGCGACCTGCCACTTCATAGTCTGCCGCATCGTATGCCTGACCCTTCAGCGAGTCAGCCAGCAGGTTGCCGGAGCTGTCGATAAGCAGGATCCGTGCATCCGCGCGTTCGGCGTACTGCTGCGCAAGCAGATCGAGATAGATCGGGGAAGCGCCCTGGTTGTAGGCGCCAAGATAGCTCTCGGAGTAAAGCTGCGCGTACCTCTCCAGCTCTGCTTTCTTCTGCTCGTTGAGGCGGTTTTCCAGCTGTGGCACTACAACCACGAAGATCAGGCCCACGGCCAGGATGAAAACCGAGAAAAAAACGAGGCTCAGTTTGTTGGCGATGCTGAAGCGGATTTTATTTCGAAGCGATGACATAAGCTGTATGCCCGCCGGCAGGCGAACTGTATATTACATGTCCCTGAATTTGTAGCCCGCGCCCCGGACGGTAAAAATATACTCGGGGTCATGCGGGTCGGGTTCGATTTTTTCCCTTAAATGCCGTATGTGCACATCAACCGTCCTGGGATCCCTGAAGTCGGCGTCACCCCAGACCAGCTGAAGCAGCGAATCGCGTCCGAAAACACGGCCGGGATGGCTTACCAGGGTTTTCAGCAACTCGAACTCCTTGTAGGTAAGATCCACCTTCTGGTCGGAGATATATACGTTGCGCTTGAGGAAATCTATGCGCAGCTTTTCAATTTCGAGCACTTCGCGTTTCGAGTCAGCCGGCTGGGCTACCATCTGCATGCGGCGCAACTGGGCTTTGACCCGACTGCGGAACTCACGGATACTGAACGGTTTCGTGATGTAGTCGTCGGCTCCTATCTCAAGGCCGAGAACCTTGTCGAACTCGTCCGACTTGGCGGTAAGCATTATGATCGGCACCGTGCTTTCGGCGCGGATGATACGACAGACGTCCGTGCCGTCGATTCCCGGCAGCATGATATCCAGCACCACCAGATCGAATGGTTGTTCGCGAAACTTCTCCAGGGCGGTCTCCCCATCCATAGCCTGCACG
>JBBAAB010000017.1:0-12552 GCA_041658445.1 Thermoleophilia bacterium | reverse complement strand
CCGCGGGTAAAAAAGTGAACGTCAGCAGGGTAATGACGGCGATGCCAAAGGCCACGAAAAGCCCGAAAACCCTGACCGGGATGATGTCCCCGATTCCGAGGACCGCGAAGCCGATGGCCGCCACCAGCGCCGTGTATGCCACCGGCGCCCCCATGACGCTCATCGTCCTCATGATCGCCTTGCGCCTTTCATCCATCTCCCCGCAGCAGAAATAAAACTCGTTGAATATATGGATGCTGGCGGTGCTGATGGCCATGAGGAAGACAGGGATCATCGAACTCATGATGTGCACCGGGTATCCCAGACCGATCAGCGCTCCCAGGGTCCATACGATGCTGATCATGGCCACGCCCATGATCGAGAAGGTAAGCGGCCAGTTGCGGAACATGAGATAGAGCATCAGCATCATGATCATGCCGGCCAGAGGGGAGAAAAGGCCCATCTGTAGAAACATCTCCGAGCCAAAGGTGTCCCTGGCCACCGGGTCGCCCGCAACATAAAAAGTGTCGTCCGTCTGCTCACTTTCAACTGTCTGCCGGATGCCATCAGCCACTGCCTTACCGTTGGCGCCGTCGTTCAGCGGTACATAGATGGCGGTCGTTCTCCCGTCTTCCGACACGAAACGGCCAACCATGAGAGGGTTACCCATGACCATGCCTTTCATGGCGGCGATCTCTTCACCTGAAAAACCGTTCGGTGGCGCTGTCATGTTGGCGGCCACGAGAAAGCTCATGACGTCCTGCGCCGCGACGCCGTCGATACCTCGTATCTCTTCTGTGAGGCGGGCCATGCGGTTGACCGTTTGCGGATTGAAAATGCCGCTGTCGCTCACGACGCCGACCGCCATCATGTCCTTGTGCAAGCCGAAGGTCTGCTCCACTTCGCGGTTGCTGACCCTCACATCGGCGGTTTCGGGGAGCATGTTGTTGGGATCCGTGTCCGTTTTTATCCTCGGAAACTGGGTGGCGAAAACCAGGGTTACCATAAGCGTGATGATAATGATGGTCCACGGCCGTTTTATGGAAATTTCCGTAAGTCTGTTGCGCATCCCTGTTTCCTCCCAGCTAAAAAGTTTATATGTCTATGTGTCTAGCTATTCCGAGACATTGCCATAAAAAAATAGGCCGCTCCGACCCTTTTTAAAATTACGCGGCGCCGACCCTTTTCGAGAGTTTTTCCGTGGCTTTCAGCTGGTTCAGCAGCACACTGCGCATAAGCTCGCAGGCCTGGATTATCTTGGGGTCGACAACGCTGTAATAGACGTTTACGCCTTCCCTTCTGGTGGCGACTATCTGCCGTTGCCTTAAAATTGACAGATGTTGGGCCAGGTTACCCTTCGGCACACCCAGATCCTCGGCCATTTCAGTAACGGTACGCTCCTGGTCCCTGAGGGCATTGATTATGGCCAGGCGCGTGGGGTGAGCAAAAGCCTTGCATACCTCGGCATGCATCTTTAGCAATATTCTGTTGTCATCGATTTTCGCGATGGCTCGTCCCAAATAGTCTGTTTATCAGGGGACCCCGGAAAGCAACCAGATCCCGCCAATAAGATTATAGGTATATTATCATATATGTTTATCGAGATTTATACTACAATCAGTATGAATCAAGAAAGGATCTTCATGGAGCACATCTACCTGGACTATAACGCAACGACGCCGGTCGCCGATGAGGTCGTCGATGAGATGCTCCCCTACTTCCGGCACCGCTTTGGCAATCCTTCGAGCGGCCACTGGTACGGAGAGCAGGCCAGTAAAGCCGTGGCTGAGGGAAGGGAGAAAGTAGCGATCCTCCTCGGATGCGATTCTCCGGAGATCGTGTTCACGGGCGGCGGCAGCGAAGCGAACAACCATGCCATCAAGGGAGTAGCGTGGGCGAGCCGACGTCGGGGCAACCACATTATCACGTCCGGCATTGAACACCCGGCTGTCACAAATCCCTGCCGCTATCTGGAGTCGCACGGTTTTGAGATCACCTGGTTGCCGGTGGACGAGTTCGGAATGGTGAACCCTGAGGATGTCATAAACGCCATCACCGGCAAGACCATACTCATCACAATCATGCACGCAAATAATGAGGTCGGAACCATTCAGCCCATCGCGGCCATCGGCGATATTG
This sequence comes from Thermoleophilia bacterium, assembly GCA_041658445.1. Classification (GTDB taxonomy): domain Bacteria; phylum Actinomycetota; class Thermoleophilia; order BMS3ABIN01; family BMS3ABIN01; genus JBAZWE01. The sequence continues at coordinate 10,434 of JBBAAB010000017.1, read as the reverse complement.
CCAGGGAGCGCGATATTGTTTTTCATACCGATGCCGCTCAATCGGTAGGCAAGATATCCACCAGGGTTGAAGATCTGAAGGTGGACCTGATGACGGTGGCCGGCCACAAGCTGTACGGCCCCAAGGGCGTCGGCGTCCTCTACGTTCGTCCTGGAACGATTGTCGATCAGTTTATCCATGGAGCAGGGCATGAAGGGGGAAGACGGGCGGGAACAGAAAACGTACCCGGTATTGCCGGGCTCGGTAAAGCCTGCGAACTGGCCGAGGATGAGCTTTCAGACAGGGTCACCGGCCTTACCGGACTCCGGGACGAGTTCTTCGGTCTGCTGAAGGAAAAGGTAGCAGATATAAAACTGAACGGACACCCGGAAGAGCGCCTGCCAAACACACTCAACGTCAGCTTCCCGGGGATAAACGCAGCCGATTTGCTCGGCAGAACGACAGAAGTCTGCGCGTCTACAGGTTCCGCCTGCCACGATAATCTGGAAACCATTTCTCCCGTATTGGCGGCGATGGGTGTAGAGGCGGAGAGAGGCCTGGCCGCAGTCCGTTTCAGCCTGGGGCGTTGGACCACGAGGGAAGAGCTGCAAATCGCGGCGAATCTGATCGGCGAAAGGCTGACCTGAATGATTGGGAGCGAAAAGCCGGAATTCGCCGAAAAGTACAACGCCTGGTACGCGTCACCGCTGGGCCGGGTCTGCCTGGATCTGGAGAAAGCGGCTGTCATGGATTTCGCCGCGGCCCGGCCTGGTGAGAAAGCGCTTGATATCGGCTGCGGTACGGGCGCATTCACCCTGGAGCTAGCCCGACGGGGGGCGAACACAACCGGTGTCGACCAGTCTGAAAACATGGTTTCCCTGGCCCGTTCAATGGCGGCGCAAGACGGGCAGCAAGTCGGGCAGCAAGTCGGATTTACTGTGGCCGACGCGGAGGCTCTCCCCTTTCACGATGACGAATTCGACCTGGTCATTGCCGTGACCGTCCTTTGTTTCGCTGCCGAGCCCGTCCGCCTGCTGCGTGAATCACTGCGTGTATTGAAACCGAACGGCAGGCTCGTCCTTGGCGAACTGAACAGTTTGAGTCCCTGGGCCTGGTGGCGCCGTGTCAAACGCCGCCTCGTGAAAAGCAGCTTCTCCGGCGCGCGTTTTTTCAGCCCGAAAAAATTGGCGGCCCTGCTGCTGGAAAATGGATTTCAAATCGAGGGGTTGAGAACACTGCTTTATTTCCCGCCGGTAAACAGTTCACTGCTCTTGCGACAACATCGATTCTTCGAGAGAGTCGGCGGCCGCATTCTGCCTGACAGGGGCGCCTTTGTTGCCATCCAGGCCGTACCCGAAACACAAAAAGAGCCATCATGTTAAATGGGTGATCAATAAGATATGGATTTGTACCAGGAGATAAACAACGCCAGGGAGATTCTGGAACTGCCTGAGCGCGCGACCATTGCGGAGGTAAGGGCGAATTTCAAAAGACTGCTCAACCAGTGGCACCCGGATAAGTGCAGCGATGACATCGTACGTTGCAACGATATGACCCGGAAGATCATGGAGGCATACAGGACCCTCGTCGCTTATTGCGACCAGTACAGTTTTTCTTTCTCCCGGGAGGAGGTGGCGAACTATCTGTCTGAGGAAGAGCTTTGGATGGAGCGTTTCGGCAACGATCCTTTGTGGGGCAGCGAAGACATGTAAGAGAAAATAGTTGATAAGCCTGTAAAGTTTTTCCTTCAATCAGGGAGGCATGTATGAATCAGGAGAAAAAACCAGCGAAAGTCGTCTCAATAATGTGCTTTCATGACGAGATGTGTTTGGTATTCAATGCCTTGATGACGGCGCAGAGCCTTTTGCGGGCCGGTTCAAAAGTGACGATCTTTTTTGGCTCCCGCGGCATCAACGCCGTCCACAAAGACAAGATTGACAAGCTGGTGTGCCTTCCCGACCAGCCCCAGGAAGCACAGGATGCCGTAATGAAAATGATGGAGGAAATGGATCTGCCGGAAATCAGCCTGCTAATGGAGACGCTATATTACGAGGGAGCAACACTTCTCGCCTGCCCACTCAACCTATCCGTATTCGGCATGAATATAAACGATCTGGTGCTCGGGGTAACAGTGGCCGATCCAGCCACCTATTACACAGAGGTCATGATGCAGGCAGACATGAACCTCGCCTTTTAAAGCGCTTGGAAAGAGCGGTAAGGAAGACTACTGCGGAGCAAGCGACCAAACAATTCACTGGCGCCTTTTCTGCTGCTAAACCGCCGACGAGTAAATACTTCGGCCCTGCCCGAAGTAGGAATCGTAGACGTGCTGATATAGAAGATCGCATTTCTGATCGTGAAGCTCTTCCGAGTATGCGTTTGGCAGTTCGTCGTACAGCGTATCGCGGATAGCAACCCGTACCGCCGCCCGCGGCTGTTGCCGATTGCGCCAGTCCAGGACCAGCTTCTCTTTCTTGAGAGTTTCCAATAAATCCCGAGCAGCTTTTTTCACCTGCTTGCGTTCCTTTTCTGAAAGCTCCATCTCCGGTCCGGTCAGTAGATCGAATATGGCCAGCTCCTCCTCGCTCAGCTGCTCGGAAACAGCGCGCTGGTCCTCCCGGCTCAGCTCCCGGGTGAGTTCAAGCAGCCGGTTGTAGAGCTCCTCCACATTGCAGGCGCCTGAGTTGTATTCGTCTATCATCTCCTGGAGTTTATTCAGAAAATCCATACGGCTATGATTGAGCGCAGCCATCTTTTTTATTTTCACGGTTAGCGCCGTTTTAAGCTTCTCTGTTTCGAGATGGCGATGGCCTTTTTCAAACCTGGCCCGCAGCGCATCGAAATCTATCTTGCTGAGATCAACTGCGTTATCTGAAGCAGATATGATGTAGCCCTCTACCGCGATGGAACCATCCAGCAGACGATCGACGGAATCCACAACTTCAGTGACATCCACCTCGGGCGCATCGGAACGGATTTTGTCCGCGATGACAGAAAAAAGCGCCCGTGCAGGGCCGAATTCGTTGGCTGCTTTGTCCGGCAGTATCGCCCGAAACAGGCGATTCACATTGTCCGCCAGCGACAGGAAACGCTTTTTGCTCTCCTCTTTGGCGACAATGGTGTCCGCCGCGTCGTCGCGCAGCTTGATGAAATCAAAACCGTCTGCGGCAGCAAGCGCCTTGGTGTCTATGCGCAACTCGGCGCAATATGCCTCGGTCTCCTCAATCGCCTTCCCCAGTTCCGCCACCAGCGCCGACTTGTCCTGAACCGGCCAGTCGCCTTCACCTAAAGCGCCACCCGCCGCCGTTCCATAAATGGCAAGGGCGCGTTGCAGGCTGCGAAAGATGCCAACGTAATCGACGATCAGGCCGTTAACCTTCTCGTCGCCAAAGACACGGTTTGCCCGGGCGATAGTCTGCATAAGGGTGTGATTGCGCATGGGCTTGTCGAGGTAGATGGTGGAGCAGCTGGGCACATCAAAGCCGGTCATCCACATGGCGCAGACGAAAACGATGCGGAAAGAATCGTCGGGGTCCTTGAATTTCGTGTCAAGGTCTTCGCTGACCATCCGGCGGCGGTGAGACGCGATATCCAGACCCATCCGCCGGAAATCCTCGATTTCATTCTGCGCCTGGGAGACGACCACGGCCATGTCGGTCTCTTCCATGTATATGATCCGAGCTGTCAGGTCTTCACGCTCGACTTCTCTGCCGGCGAAGTCTGCCTCAGCAAGCTCGAACTTCAACTTCTGGAGATACTCACGCCAATACTTTTGCACCTTGTCGTACATGCGCACGGCGGTCGCCTTGTCGATGGCGACAACCATCGCCTTGCCCGCAAAGCCCCGGCCCATGAAGTGACCGACGATATCCTCGGCGACTTTCTCCAACCGATCGTCGCGGGTGATCAGGTGATACTCGCGCGCGAATTCGCGCTCCAGCTTCTTTTCCTGGTCCTCGTTAAGCTCAACGTCCTCCAGCAGGCGCTCCATGTCCTCGTTCAACTCATCATTGGTGAGCTGCAACTCGGGAATGCGGTTCTCGTAATAAAGCGGCACGGTAGCGCCGTCGTCCATTGACTGTTTGAAGTTGTAGACGCTCACATAGTCACCGAAAACCTCGCGGGTCTTCTCCTCGCCCACCATCAGCGGCGTGCCGGTGAAACCGATGAAGGACGCATTGGGCAGCGCGTTTCGCATATTGAGGGCGAAGGTGTCGTACTGGCTGCGGTGGGCCTCGTCGGTGATGACGATGATGTCGTCACGCTCGGAAAGCGTAGGATAGGTGGCGCCCTTATCGGTGCGAAACTTCTGGATGAGGGTGAAGATGAAGCGGTGGTCCTCGCGGAGAAGCTGCTTAAGGTGCTCGCCGCTGGCCGCCTGGATTTCGACCTCGGTCACGGAACCGGCCGAGGCGAAATATTTGTAGATCTGGTCGTCGAGGTCGGTGCGGTCAGTGACAATGAGGAAAGTGTAATTTCCTGGCAGCTTCCGGAGCACCTTCTGGGAGAAGAACACCATGGAGAGGCTCTTGCCACTCCCCTGCGTATGCCAGAAGACGCCAAGCCGGCCCTGCCTTTCACGCGCGTCGCCCATCGCCTCGATGGCATTATTCACTCCCAGGAACTGGTGATTCTTGGCGACCATCTTGATGAGACCGCCGCGGATATCGCTGAAGACCGTAAAATTTTCCACCAGGTCGAGAAAGCGGTCCTTAACGCAGACGCCACGGATCATGGTTTCGAGTGAAACAACTCCCGCCTCGCCCTCGCTGTTGATCTTTTTCCACTCGTTGAAGTGACCCCACTCCGAAGTCATGCTGCCGATGCGGCTCTGGCTGCCATTGGAGAGGATAACGAGGGCGTTGTACCAGAAGAGCTGTGGAATGGTGTTTTTGTAATCGCGCAGGTTGTCGCGGAAAGCATTTTCCAGGCGCCGGTGGGAGGCTTTCAGCTCGATGAAGAGCAGCGGCAAGCCGTTGACGAACCCGACCAGGTCCGCGCGCCTTTTGTACATCTCGCCCGAGATCCAGAGCTGCGAAGTCAGCAGAAAGTTATTGTTTTTGGGATTATCCCAGTCGATGACACGCGCGGTCTCGACCTGCTCCTCGCCGGTGCCGTCGTGGTCGCCCGTTGCCACCTTGACGCCGTCTTTCAGAAGCTTGTAGATTTCGCGGTTCGCTACAGCCGGGCTCATGGCGCTACGGTCGCGGGTCAGTTGCTCAATGGCGTCGTTAACAGCTTCGGCGGGAAGATCAGGGTTGAGCTTTTCGAGTGCCTGGCGTAAGCGGGGAACGAGCACGACTTCGGAAGTGGTCTCGCGGCCGAGATAGGATCGCTCAGAGGTGGCCCCATCGCCACTTGTACCGAGGATTTCGTGGAAACAGCCAGCAGTCTCCCAGCCCAGCTCTGCAAACAGAGCGATGGCGGGCTGTTCGACCAGGGCGTCTTCTGAGTAGTCGGCGTTCAATTCAGTAGATTAATTACATTGCACATCACAATACTCTCTGTTATTGAGAGCTGCGTGTCATGTAATCTAACTACGAATTGTCTCGCAGGGCAACAACGGGATAAAAAAACCCATGGACCTTAGCCCATGGGCGCTGCAGGGGCGAACCCTGCAGGGGGAATCATTCCTTAGCGAACAAGGTTTGAGGTTACATTCCACTCGCCTCTTGAAGAATGAAACATATACTTTTTATTTCGTAAAAACGGAGCAATTTCTTTTTGCATCTTTTCCAAGCTTTGCGTGGCTTCTGCAAATCGTTTCTGTTCCACAGATTTCTTTTTTCCACTCATTTTGACAATTCCTTAAAACGGCTTTTTTCACGGGTGGTCGTGGACCTTGCGGTTTCATAAAACGCTTATTCAGTTCGTTCAGGAGGGCCAGGCTGAGGAGCAGGCATTGGTGACCCGGGTGGGACCATAAGCGGAAGCTGTATAGAAACTTCTTTGGCTTGCCGGCCCCAATTAATCCCGTATGCGTTTTCAAACATTTTATAGAACGGCGACCTGTCGAACCACAGTTCGTACTGGTTATAAAGACTGCGCACCAGGCTCGACAGGCCGGTAATTTCTTCTACATTTATTACCTTTAAACCGAGTTCTCTGGCCTTGCCCCGATCTATGCTTCGGCCATGACTTTTGTGAATATCATAATCTGAAAAGAAGTCAACAATTTCCGTAATCTGGGAATCGTCCTTCGAGTCACCCAACATATAAGTGCTGAGCCAAGTCTGTGCCAATTCTTTTGAAAGTTCCCCTGCACTCTTACAAATTTCCAAAATATGGAGGTCGTACTTTGAGAGCAGCGGCATATACGGAGTTAAAGCACGTGGGCCTTCCTCGATAAGCCGCTTCTCAACATTTTCAAAAGCGCGAAGAATTGCACGTGCCGGAACTCCATTAATTTGAGGGTCGATCGGTCCCAGAGTGGCTCTTGAGTCCATGATGATCTCATCACCAGAAAAACAGATGAGCGTGGCTGCACTAAAGGCATTTGCGGGGAGAATGAACCTGACTGTATTAAAGCGCTCACGGAACAGCCTCACTATCCTTTCCGCAGCTTCAGCCGATCCACCGTTGCTGACAATCAGCAAATCGACAGAATCTCCTTCAACAGATTGAATCAAGTCATCAAAACCGGTGAGGTCACTATCGTCTATGTAGGACGGCACCCCCTGGGGAAGATTGTGGGTTTTCGTCACATAACAAACCAGTGGCCTTCCCATAATTCGTTCAATCCGTAGAAAGGTTTCTTTTCTTAAAGTAAAGGGGTTTGCTTTTCCGATGACTTCGAAATATTCATTGATTCCCTGATACGAAGCGGGGATATCCTTCAGTTTAGAGAGATCCCGAGGAGATTTTGCAGCGGGTTTTGTCCGATTAACCGGCTTTGAACTTTTCCGCCTCCCCTTTGCCTTTGTCATTTTCCACACGAGCCCTTTTTGAACTAATCAGAAGATTTAAATGACAGCGTTACCTCGGCCGAATTCATGGTGTCTGTCTCTTGCCTGTCGGACACGCCCATTGCTTCAAGTGCTCCCTGATACACGCGCTCAAGTTCATCGTACGCATCGAGCACAAGTGCTACATCGCGGTCGTCTTCCCGCATTTTTTGAAGTTCTTCCGGTAGGTTATTCATTTTATTGGAACCCCGGTTCGGCAACGCTTTGTCATGTCAGTTGGTTGCTATTGGGAGAGGGGTTGTAAGTATACAAAACCTTAAATTGGATAGCAATGAAATCGGCAATGCATCTTTAAGATGAATCATGACAACATCATTCCAGCCAGCTTTCCGCCGGCGTTAACAGGAACTCGTCAATCGGGATTCCATCCGCACCCACAAGAAGCTTTCGTGCGCCAGCATATGCTCGTGAAAAAGCCGTCATTCCAGGAAGACTGTCTTTCCTTTTGCCGCTTTTAACCTCAATCGCCACCAGCTGTTTCCCCCGGCTGATCACGAAATCGACTTCGTGATCCCGAACTTTCCAATAAGTAAGTTCTGCCGCTTTACCTGTAAGACCGTTCGCCAGGGAAGCGCCAACTGCGGTTTCAACCAGATGGCCCCAATACTCACCATCCTGCCGAGCTTCTGACAATTTCATCTGAGTCGGCGCAGTCATGAGGGCGGTGTTTAATGCGAGGAGTTTGGGACTCGAAGAGCGCTTTCGCACCAGCTGGCCTGAATATTTCTGGAGACCGGTCAGAAGACCGGCCCCATTCAGCAGATCGAGATAATGCGCCAATGTTGTGGTGTTACGAGCATCCTGAAGTTGCCCCAGCATTTTTTGGTAGGAAAGAATCTGGCCAGAGTAGGCACAGCCGAAATCAAAGAGCTGGCGCAACAGGGCCGGTTTATCAACACGAGTCATCAGCAGAATATCACGCGATATAGTCGGCTCAATCAGAGCTTCCCGTATGTAAGCCGCCCACCGCTCATGATCTCTTACCAGCGCTGCCGCTCCAGGGTAGCCGCCATAAAAAATGTACTGGTCCAGCTCCCAGCCAAATGCCTCGCGCATCTCACCAAAAGACCAGTGGGTGACGTGGATAACCTCATAACGGCCGGCGAGACTTTCACTGAGACCTTTCTGAACCAGAAGCGCCGCTGATCCCAGAACCATTACCTGAAGAGGAAGACCGCTGGCCGCGTCTTCGTCCCAAAGCCGCTTCACGGTTTCGGACCAGTCGGAGATCTTCTGGATTTCATCGAGCACGAGAAGGGTCTTACGCCTTTTACCACCGGCTGTAGCGGCAACCCGGGCGATTTCCCACTGTTCTTCCACCCAGACCTGGTCCTTAAGCGTCGGCTCGTCAGCGGTTGCGTAGTGAGACGGACCCTTGAAACCTTCCATAACCTGCCGGGCCAGCGTAGTTTTGCCCGTCTGCCGGGGACCGCTAAGCACCTGGATAAAGCGCCGCGGTTCGGTGACATGCTTCAGAAGAAGCTGGTATGTGGCTCGTTTAAATACCATGTTTAGCAGGCATATTACAAATTACTCAATACGTTGAGTTATTTTACTCAATACGTTGAGTAAATTGCAAGTGTTCTTGGCCACCAGAAATACAGCGCGAGAGAAAAAGTTAAAAGGGCCTCAACTGCCGGGTGTATCTTCTTCTGGTCCTTTTTCCCATTGGAACACCTCCATGAGTATTAAAAAGTACTCTTGGGAAAGTGTCCAGAAAAGGTGGACAAGATCAATAAGTTAGAACAACCTCAAAGCGGGGAACATTATTTGTCGTGGAGCTAAGCCCGAAAACCAAAATCGACGACCTGCTGAGCAGTTATCCTTTTCTGCTGAGATTCTTCCTGGCCAAGTCCCCCAAGTACAAGCTGTTACAGAGCCCTGTTTCAAGGAAGACCGTCGGTAAAGTGGCTTCCCTGGCCCAGGTGGCGTCCATCGGCGGACTGCCAATCGATCAGCTTCTTTCTGAAATTGCTACTGAGATCAGGGAAAATACCGGCGAAGAGGTGACGGCCGGACAAGGAAATGATGGCAAGGGGGAGCCAACCAGGCGCGATGAAGTTGGCGTTAGAGGCGCGGCGCCAGAGGACCGCAAAGCCAGGCAGGAGATCCTGAAAGGTATAATCATGGACCTCCATAACGGCGAGGATATGGAAATCCTGAAGCAGCGCTTCCACGACCTTGCCAAGGATGTTGCCCCGTCTGAAATCGCCGCCATGGAGCAGGGGCTGATCGAAGGGGGCATGCCCGAATCGGAGATCAAGCGTTTATGCGATGTGCACGTTCAAGTGTTCCAGGAATCCCTTGAGAGCGGGGCTGTGCCCAGCACACCTCCAGGTCATCCCGTTCATACATTCATGCTCGAGAACCGGGCCGCTGAGGAAGTCACGCGGGAGATCTCGCAGATCCTTGATAAGGCCGCCGACCTGGGCGAAGAAGAATTTTTCAGGCAATACCAGGGCGAGCTCGTACAGCTGATGGAGCGGCTGGCTGACATCGATCTTCATTATCTGCGGAAGGAAAACCAGCTCTTCCCCCTGCTTGAGAAATACAATGTCACAGGGCCTTCCCAGGTCATGTGGGCGCTCCATGATGACATCCGGGATGCCATCAAGACCGCCCGGGGCGAACTCGCAGCCTCGCAGGGACACGAAGCTTTAAACACTATCAGGTATGTAGTCAAGTCAATCGTTGACATGATCTACAAGGAAGAGAATATCCTCTTCCCCATGGCCATGGAAACACTTTCCGGCACCGACTGGCAAAAAGTCGGACGAGGTGAAAGCGAGATCGGTTATGCCTGGATCGTTCCCGAACAGGGAGGGGCCGCGGAAGAAACTGTTAGTCCGGCTTTGAAGAAATCGGCCGAGGGGTCCGTCTCGCTGGATCTCACCACCGGACAACTGACTCCCGAACAGGTAAACCTGATCCTGACACATCTACCCGTAGAGGTTTCTTTTGTTGATGAAAACGATGAAGTGCGCTACTACTCGCAGGTAGAGCACAAGATATTTCCCCGCAGTCCCGGTGTGATCGGCCGCAAGGTCCAGAACTGCCATCCGCCAGCCAGCCTCGACAAGGTGCAGAAGATCATCGCTGAGTTCAGGTCAGGCAAGAAGGATGTCGCGGATTTCTGGATTGAGAAAAAAGACAGATTCATCTACATAAGATACTTCGCCGTTCGAGATGATAGCGGAGCCTACAGGGGTACTCTTGAGGTTGTCCAGGACGCGACGGCTGTAAGAGGGCTGACCGGCCAGCAGCGCTTGCTCGACTGGGAGTGAGTGATGAAAATCTGAAGGGCAACAGGTAACAAAAGATCTTGAATTGTGACGGCGCCAAGAGTGAAAAGGACCGGACCCCGCTGATTCCCGCGAGGTCCGGTTCCGTACATTGTGACTCAAGGGTATGTCACACGACCGAAGTTACTGCTGCTCCTTCGATTGCTTTCCCGTCATTATGTTCCAGAAGGTCAGGATAAGTCCGCCGA
>JBBAAB010000016.1:0-12888 GCA_041658445.1 Thermoleophilia bacterium | reverse complement strand
TCCCAGGTGCCGGATGAGGGACTGGATCTCTCGCTAACGATATCGTTGCTCGGGGAGTGCGGTAAACTTGGATAGATATACCAGGTCTTTTTATACGTGGTCGTGCTGGCAATATTATTGTTGTAAATTCCTGACCTTGGTTGGGCCAGCAGTTTGTAATCACCCACAGGAAGTGAGTCAAAGCTGAAGGCGTTACCCTTAAAGCCAAGAATTATTCCATTTTGCATCGTGCCGGTTGTTGTGCTCTCCACGACCGTAATGCTGTCAGCCCTGTAAGCGAATATTTCGGCGCATGGGGCAGAATTGTCCGCAAAGCAGTTATCAGAGAAGTTTGAGATATGTCCCCGGATGATGCCGGTGGTCAAAAGCACCGTGTCAGCGCCTTGAGAGCCTGACTGCGATGATGTTGAAAGACCCGAATCGCCGGTGATATACCAGAAGCCGTCCTCCCCAAAGTTCCCAAATAAATTCCCGTCCTGGTTATTACCGGGAGCTGATGTTGCGGCCGGTGTGACAGTAGTGGTACCCACGCCCACATCGCCAGAGGATTCCTGCAACAGAGCGCCCGATTCTGTACTGAGTTCGACGACCGGTGTTTCGCCGCCGTCAAGCCAGGACGCGGCCAGAACCGCTATCACGACAGCAAAGAACGCGGCGACAGGTAAAATTGATTTTAAGACGCGAGGCAAATGATTTATTCGCATAGCACTCATACCTACAATTCTGTTAGATATGGCGCCACAGCGACTCCCCCATCCGGAGTGGTTACCCATTTTCAGTAAAAGAATTATATTTCCGGACGAGTTATAAGTCAAACAAATCTCTAGGAATACATCAAATACCTGATGGGGTGAATATCAAAAGAAAACGGGTATGAAGGGGTGGAAATTAGAAAAAAATCATACTTTAGTATGATTTATAAATCTTGCGCTTGTATTAGAGTTGATTACGGGTGTTCCTGGCGTCTGACTGTGTGTGCTTACAGCCTTCCAAGACGGGGTTGGCGGCATTTCCTACCGTGCGCGGCTGACGCCAGGTGACCCCTATCCTCAATAGAGGATTTTGTCCACTTATCATCACCGTGAGTCCAGCCCGTGGTCGATATCGACCACGGGTCTTATGAGTTAGAGGCCGGGCTGACCAGGTTTGATTTCAGTGGCTGCTGGTAACCGCTCCAGGCTTGTCGGTACCGGGGCTGCCTGTAGCTTTCTTTCTAGTATCCAGCCTGTTCAGATACAACACTAATGCCACTATCGCCGCCGCCATTACCAGCGCAACCAGCAGGGGGTTGGCTCCAAGGACATCCGCAAGGCTTTTGTTTCCATAATTGAAGTTCCCCTCGAGCGTCGGCTGTATGTAATCCCACGTGAGCACGAGAGTGAATGCGCCCACGAGACCTCCGAGCACGGTGATGAAGGCATCAATTTTCCCCTGACCCATGGCAACCAGCGCGGTTCCCGGGCAATAGCCCGCCAGCGCCCAGCCGACGCCGAAAATCAGGCCGCCGACAGTGAGAGCCAACAGGTAAACAGGGGCGATACCGATATTCGCCTCCAGCCCGATACCTCCCAGCGAATCGACTATGTAGATTCCAACTGAACCTGTGGCGATCGCCACGAACAGGAACTTCATGATGGTAAGGTCCTTGAGTCTGAGCATGTTCACGATCATCGTGAAACTCGATGCGCCGGCTCGCTGAAGGAGGGCCCCGAAAGCAATGCCCGTAAGCAAACCTGCCACAAGCGCTTTCGTATTCGTTCCTCCGACCGTGCCGGCCGCTTCAGTGGCAGTCTGTGCTGCATCGTTTATCTGTCCGATTATCAACGCGGCCGCTGTCATGACGCCCTCCCTCTATAGATGAACCGCGCGGTGAGTATACCCGAGGCCAATATCGCTATCGCAAAAATAAAACCGGCTATCGCAAGCTGTGCTACCCCACTTAAAACCAGACCACTCGTACATCCTCCGGCGATCCGCGCGCCGTACAGTATCAGGAAACCGCCGGCGAACGCGGCGGCGAACCGTTTGGGCCTGCTGTCTCCGAACCTGCTCGCCCAGAGTCTCGGCACCGCCCTTGTCGTCAGTCCGCCCTTGAGAAGAGCCGCCAGAAATCCTCCTAAAACCATGCCTATCGCAAGCATGACGAGCCAGTCGAAGCTGGTTGGGATCCTTTGGGAAAGATAGGTGTTCGTGGTTGGAAGGTCGGAACCGACGGCTCGCAGCAGCAGGCCGTCGACGAAAACGTAGTTTCTCGAGACTCCCAGCGCCGCGTAAGTCGCCACGGCAAAAGTGTTGAGAATGCCCAGCAGTATGCCGCCGTACAGCCATCCTATTCTTCGTGAGGCCGCTCCGGATTCCGGCACGGCTGCATCTATTTCAGTTGCACTCATCACAACCTCCATTAAAAGGTTTTCGATATTGAGACATCGGTCGGCATGTAAAGGATTCGTTCCACGCCAGGTGATACCAATCGGCATGTGGACGGTTGCGGTCTCAGGCTATTTTCCTCTCCTGTCCATCGAGCTGCTCGAAGATCGCGTTAATGAAAGCGGGAAGGTCTTTGGGAGAACGCGAGGTCACCAGGTTTCCGTCCTTTACGGCCGCGCCGCTTGTGTAATTGGCTCCCGCCTGTTTCAGCTCCCTGCTTACGGTGAAAAAGCTCGTGGCGGTTCTTCCCGCCATGATTCCGGCGGATATCAGTACCTGGGGCCCATGGCATATGGCCGCGATGGGCTTGTGGTCTCGATCGAAATTGCGAACGAAATCTAGAATCCGCTCATCGCGGCGCAGGTGCGCGGGAGCTTTTCCGCCGGGAATCACCAGGGCGTCAAAATCGCCGTCGCTGACTTCATCGACGGTTACGTCCGCCGGTACGACGGTACCCTTTTTTCCTCTGACTCCCCTTTTGTCATCTTCAGCCAGGCCTATGAGAGTGACTTTTGCTTCCGTATTTTTCAGCGCTTTGACCGGCTCGACCAGCTCGGAGTCCTCAAAGCCCGGAGCTATCAGGACTGCAATCCTTTTATCTGAATAGGTCATGGTCCTCCTTTGAAAAAAATCATGTTCCTTGTACATCATTAGCCATTACTGGCCTTGTTTAAACCGGTTTTTATGTGATTTCGCTTTTCAAGTGTTTTGCCGGATATATCGAAACCAGCTTTTGGTCCGGCTGTCCTGTTCCAACTGTCTTGATAAAAATACGACTTTTCGGTTTTCGATATCCAACCAATGGACGATGTGCGGAGGCCACCGCTTTGGTATTTTTCCCTGGCTGGAGAGAATTTCATTCCAGGGTAAGGAGGTTTTCATGAGATAGCTGGATCGAGTGACTGGAGCCGGTGCGAGCAGATGTTTGGGGATGGGCAGGTCCGGTAACAGGTGAAAAAATTCATGTGAGTAAGCCGACAGTAGCTGTCGTGGAGTTGACGTACGAGTTGAGGAAGTGATGACTGATGTTGACGCGGATGCTGGAGCAAAAAGCAGGCCGGGATTGGCCTGTGAGAAGAGTGCAAGCATTAAATCGGAAGCGAGGGACTTTCCGGGGTGGGGCAGGCCGAAACGGCCTTTTTATAACATTGAGATTAATTATCATATTCGCCGGCTTGCTGACGATGGCCTGCTGGAACTGCCCGGGAAACGCAATGGCCGCGCAGGATTGGGGGTGGACGGTCAATGAGACGCCAGTATTTATCGGCCCCGGTGACCAGAGGAAACCCGTGCCTTTGGATCGCACGATCTTTTACAGTGATTTCAACAGGAGCTTAGGGGGATGGCTCGTCAAGAAGGACCTGTACAACGGTTTACCTGAGGAATCGCTGTACGGCCCCGGCATCCCCGCCGGCCCGGATGCCGACTCCACTTCGGTGGTCTGGCAAAACTCCAACAACCAGGTATGCAGAAGGCCGATCGCGGGCGGTTCCGATCAGTGTCTATCGTCCTTCAGGGCCTACCGGTTGGCGGTATCGGGAAATTACGCTATCACCGGCGGGGGCAGCAGTACGATCAGGCTTTTCGATTTCAGCGACATGAGTTCGAAAATAGTCGATCAATCCACGTTGCCCGGTATGCGTTACGACCCTGATATCGATGGCAGTCAGGCGGTCTGGATTAAGGAACGAGGGTATGCGGGACGCTACTATGAGCCGCTGATAGTCCTGTATGACGTGAACTCGGGCATCAGTATTTATATGACCAAACAGGGAGGCGGCACTGTTCCGGGAGGCGCCAGCAAATACCAGAGGAAGAATCCCGTGATCAGTAACGGCCGGATCCTCTACCAGGAGCGAATCAACGAGGCCGGGCGTGACTGGAACATCAGCGCCGCATCCCTGGGCACTCTCGGAATCACGATGGTAGGCGCCCGGGGGGATCAGATAAATCCTTCACTGAGCGGAAACATCGTGGTTTATCAGGACAACCGCACCGGTCATCCGGATGAAACCGGCAAATGGGTTGGGGAATGGAATATATACATGATGGATCTGGAAACAGGTATTGAGCAGCCTGTCTGTACTGCTCCGGGAGACCAGACCAACCCGGAGATAAGGGGAAACATAATCACCTGGGAAGATAAAAGGAGCGGAGACTGGGACATCTATGCGGCGGTTCTTGCGCCAGCCGAGGCGGACATGCAGTTGATGCAGAGTTTTGCCCCTACCCTTGTTTTCGATCGCGACGAAGACTTCAGGCCGGTGGAAGCCGCCGCAATGGTGGCGGCGCCGGGAACCACTCTGATGGAAGGCAACCAGGAGCGCCTGCGGTCACCGGAGACACTTACCCTCGACGCGATGGGCGGCTTCGGCGCCGATTCATACCTGGATCTGGCGGGCGCGTGTGTTGTATGCGGGTCCCATCTGCCTGATCCCGATTTTGACAGATATATCTATACACAGTACGTAAAGCCTTACAACGTCATCGTCGGCTCGGGAATACGTCAGGGGGTCTATGGCAGGGTTGTCCGCCAGGGCGACAGGACAGTGATCCAGTACTGGCTCAATTATTATTTCAACAACCACCCGATGCTCAGTCATGAAGGCGACTGGGAGCTGATCGAAGTTGAGCTGGACAGGGATGGGCAGCCAGCGCGCGTTTCTGCGTCACAACACGCCTACGGGAAGATCAGGCGCTGGCGGGATACGGAGACAAGGGGCGGCCATCCGGTTATATACGTGGCCAAAGGCTCACATGCTAATTATTTCGATCCCGGCGACCATGCCATTGAGTTAGGTGGTATCCCCACCCCGGTCGCAGTTGATGAAACTGACGGGCTTGCAACAGGCAGAGTCATGGAGACTACCGTAATGCCGCTGCCGGGAACAGCCTTTGATATCCCGGGGTTCAGGTGGTTGAACTTCAAGGGTAGTTGGGGTGAAGAGAATGGAAATCCCGCCGGTGACGCGCCTCTCGGGCCTGTCTGGTCGGGAGACCGCTGGAACAAGCCCTTCTCCTGGGAGAGGCTGGAGTGGGATGGTTTTGACGGCATCAGGGGAATGGTCGCCGGTCTGAAGGCTCATGTTGGCGGCCTGGTGAAAATCGATCTGTTCGATTCCGCCGGTGGCCATGTGGGAGAGGACGCGCAGGGATCTATTGAGAAAACCATCAGCGGTTCCCAGTATCTTGAGGCGCCGGAAATAAATCAGAAAGCTGTCATCGCGCCCTTTGACGGCAGCACTGAATACCGGTTGAAGCTCTCCGCGGATGCGGCGGTTCTTACTCCTCTTAACCTGACTTTGGCAGACCCTGACAGGGGTACACTGACTACTCTTGTCTACTACAACGTTCCATTGGGTGCAGGCGCAACAGCGACGCTGACAATGACGAAAGGCGCGAATCCCGCAGAACTTGCCATTCATCTGGACGCCGATAACGATGGCGTTGCTGATGCGACGCGGATGCCGGATGAGAAAAGTGAGTTGCCGCTGGACTATACGCCACCGTCAACGATCGGCGATTTGAATGCCGAGCGGCTGGCTGGCGGATCTGTGAGATTACGGTGGTCTGCTCCAGGTGACGATGGCGCTACGGGCAGCGGAACAATGTATGCAATCCGTTTCTCGTCGGAGCCGCTGTCTGAAGAAAACTGGGCCTCATCTGAACCTGCGCCGGTGAGCGAGCGTCCTCTTGATGCCGGTAGTGACGAATCTGTCGACATCGGCGGGCTGCCGGATGGAAACCTCTATATCGCGATGAAGACCACGGACGATGCCGGCAATGAATCCGGGCTTTCCAATGTGGCGATGTGCGCCGTCGAACCACCCAGGTTGACGCTCGCGCTGGGTGCTACCTACTGGAAAAGCTACGCGGATTACCTGATGAGCAGATTGACGGTGAGATACACGATCAACAACGAGGGCAGTGGATCGGCGAGTGAAGTCGCGATTCGTCAGATTATAACGGTACCGGCTGAGGTGACTGTCGCAGACCCGTATCCGGAAGCGATAGCTTCGCTGGTCCCCGGGCAGTCAGCTGACATCGAAGTGGCGTTTATAGTGCCCCAGGGGATACGGAGTTTTAATACATCACTTTCTGCAAGCTGCAGGGATGGAAGTGGTGAGGAAATCTGGTTTGGACGGCCTCCCGGGTAAGGTTGTAAGCGCATGTCAAGGTGATACAACGTTAAGGCGATACATACCGGCCACGGTGACAAATCCCTGTTTTATCCAGCGGAGGATAAATCGAAATCCGGAAAAAGGACC
The DNA here is from genome assembly GCA_041658445.1 of Thermoleophilia bacterium. GTDB lineage: Bacteria > Actinomycetota > Thermoleophilia > BMS3ABIN01 > BMS3ABIN01 > JBAZWE01. The sequence goes on along the minus strand of JBBAAB010000016.1, from coordinate 6,193 downwards.
AGGAATTGAATGAAAAAAATGAATCAGGAGCCATCCCTGACGGTCTGGAATCAGGCAAACCTGCCGTCGAAGCTTCGGATGAAATAATCGGCGGCAGATCCTTAACCGGCGATCTGGCGTGGGGGGGCGCGGGCGCGATAACTTTCGTCGTGACCGCGATCACCCTTACGATACTGGTTTATCTATATGGAAGCCTCGCGGATGTTACTCCCGAGTTCCCTATGGTCTTTTCAAGTCAATTCCTGTTATTGACTATCGCTATCATGGCGGGCTCGCCTTGTGTCAGTGTCATGGCGGCCCGCCGGTTTGCCGGAAGCCGGTTGAGTGTGGCCTTCCCGTTTGGCGCCGGGGCTGGTTTCCTGATAGCGATCTCGCTTTGGCTCGAGGCAAGCGGGGCCGGTGGCAATCCGTTCGACTGGCCTGACTTGCTCTGGTTTCTCCAGACAGGTTTTTCAGGAGCGGCCGCCGGAGCGGTAATCGGTACCGGAGTTTCTCGATGCGCGGATAACGGCGTCATTGATGAACCGGGGCGAGAAAGAAGGGCGGTTTCGTTATGGAAGTTTTCACTTGCCCTTGTTCTGGTGGTGATTCTCGCCATGGGTCTTCCCTTCCTGTTTCTGTGGTCAGCGAAAAAAACGTTCCGGGATAAAGCCATGGAGGAGGCCTTGAGCATGTTCAGGGTGCCCCGTGAGATGACGCTCTCAGTCGTTGATGAGGGTTCCGGTATTGAGGCCATCGGGAGCAATCGGCGATTCAAGGCCATTGGAAACTGGGAAGCTGACGGCCGTGCCGGTACAGTCATCGTTACCGGAAACCGGCGCGGCTACGATGTGGAGCCGGAGAGCGTAAGCGCTTCCCTGCAATCTTCGGTGAATCCATATCAGGGTCTGATTGACTGGGATGAAGCCGGGTCGGGGTCCGTCGCGGTGATGGCAGTATGTGAGCTTGCCGGGTCTTTTTGTTTAAAGCCCCTTGAGTATAAGTCAACTTCCGGATCCGAACGGCGAAGCCGGGCGATAAATCTGGGGGGAGAAGGCGTCGTGGCGGTAGCGCGACCCGTGCGGGTAAATAATTCCAGTGAAGGAATATACATTACGTTTTCCATAACCGGGATGAAAAAAGAAAATACTTGGACGAGCGGTCCCGGGTAAGTGACAGATTATTCCGTAAGGGGATGGTTTCAGAAGCGTGCACCCTGTACTTTTCCAGGACAAGGCCATGAATCCATTCTTTCCGTGGACGTGCATCATATTGACGAACCACGGTTTTTGGTGATACTTGTGTTCTGGTTTGATTTTCAGATATCCTCAGGTATGGTTGTGAGCCGGATCGTTATTCGGAGGAAGCGGGGATTGTGTGCCTTGCCCTTACAGGCGGCTTAACAGTGTGCTGGTGGCGATCGATTTGTTTACCCCGGGTCGATAGCAGGTTTACATAAAGCGTTGCATATAAACACACATGCCCCGGCTTTCATGGGCAAGCGGGATAATAATTTATAAAATGCCTCCATATTGAGCTATTTTATATCGAAGGCAGCCTTGTCATCAGGACCGCTTTTGCTTGCGGGCTGTTTCAGCGTTGTGATATAATTTCTCTAAACTGCGAGGTGATTTTCGGAGTGGGTTATAGACCCGCTTTTTTATTTGGTGCTTGCAGTGGACAAAACAGCCACAATATCTCATATAGAAAATCTCCTGGCGGAGAATCTGCCGGACGTGGATGTTGTGGATGTCGAGGTTGCGGATATTCAGGGAAACTCTGTGCTCAGGGTTTTCATTGACCATCCGGAAGGAGTGGATCACGATTTATGCGTGAAAGTGACGGGTCTTCTGGATCATTACCAGGAAGACCACACGGTCGAGGTTTCCTCACCGGGTATTGAAAGACGGCTGAGAAAGCCTGAGCATTTCCAGGCCTCAGTCGGAAAAAAGATAAATGTAAAAATATTTGGCCCGGTTGAAGGAAGACGGAACTTCACCGGTTTTTTAATTTCAACAGACGGTGATTTACTGATCATGCAGCTGAAAGAGCGTGTGATTTCGCTGTCTCTGGAAAATGTTGCGAAGGCAAAAACCGTGTTCGAGTTCGAAGACGAACCGGCTTGCCGGCGGAGTGCCGGCAGGAAGCAGTCAAAGAAAAGAAAATAACGCCCCCGGCCATAAATACCGGGATTGTCATATAGATAAAGGAGTCCATTGTGAGCAAGGAAATCGTAGAAGCACTGAGGCTTCTGGAAGAGGAAAAGGGGATCAGCTTCCAGGTGTTGCTGACCGCGCTCGAGGACGCCCTGCTGTCCGCATATAAAAAGACACCAGAGGCTGTGGACTACGCCAGAGTTGAAATAGATCCCGAAAGCGGTCAGATCAACATTTATGAGCTGATCCTTCCCGAGCGCCCGGCAGCGGTAGTGGCGCAGGAAGCCGCGGCCGCGGAAACCGCCGAAGCCGGAGAAGAAGTTGAAGCGTCCGAAGAAGCGGAGGGCGCGGCAGCTGAGGCTCCCGTGGCAGAGGCCACAGAGGAAGAAGAGGAGTTCGACCTCTCCATGTATGACGAGAGTGAGATCGAGAAGGTCAAGCTGGAGACGCCGGAAGATTTCGGGCGCATCGCCGCCCAGACCGCCAAGCAGGTGATCTTTCAGCGTATCCGCGAAGCCGAGCGGGATATGATGTTCGCCGAATACCAGGACCGCAAGGGCGAGATTGTAACCGGCATCGTGCAGCAGAGCGACCAGCGGTACACCCTGGTCGACCTTGGCAAGGTGGAGGCTCTGCTTCCCGAGAGCGAGCAGGTCGATCATGAGCGTTACGACCACGGTTCCCGTATCAAGGCGGTTATCGTGGATGTGCGTGACCACACCAAGGGACCGCAGGTGATCGTCTCCCGCCGCAGCGACGAACTTATCCGCAAGCTGTTCGAGCTGGAAGTTCCGGAAGTCGCGGATGGTCTGGTCGTCATCAGAAACATAGCTCGCGAGCCGGGTTACCGCTCCAAGATCGCCGTGGAGTCCAGGGAAGACGGGATCGATCCCGTAGGCGCGTGCGTAGGTCCCCGTGGCTCCCGTGTGCGCATGGTGGTCAGTGAGCTCCGCGGTGAGAAAATCGATATCATTCCTTACAACGATGAGCCGGCGCGATTCGTCGCAAAGGCCTTGAGTCCCGCCATGGTGCGCGAGGTGCTCGTGGATGACGAGGAAAAATCTGCTACAGTCGTAGTTCCCGATGACCAGCTTTCACTGGCAATCGGCAAGGAGGGGCAGAACGCCCGCCTGGCCAACAAGCTGACGGGCTGGCGCATCGATATCAAGAGTGAGAGCCAGATGGCGGAAGAGGAAGATACGATGGCCTTTTCCGACGAAGAGGTCGAAGAGCTCGCCGGCCGCTGTTGCGCTCTTACCAAAAGCGGCAAGCGTTGTCCGAATGCGTCGCTTTCCGGTACCAGGTTCTGTGGCATTCCTTCTCACCAGAAGCAGGCCGAGGAGGAACAGACCAGTGAGGCAGAGTCGGCACAGGAGCCAGCTTCTGCTGAAGCGGAAGCGGAGAATGAAAGCAGCGAGGTGGGAGAGGCCGAAGTGGCCCCGACCAGTGAACCGGGCAAGTAACCTTGGTCCGCCGTGGGCATGTCCCGCAGCGGATGTGTGAAGGATGCCGCCGCCGGTTTGCAAGGGAAACGCTGGTTCGGTTTACTGTGCACGACGCGGACGGGGCGAATCTGGTAGTCATTGATCCTTCCGGCCGTCGTACGGGACGCGGAGCATATACATGCCTCAGCCACGAGTGTTTTAACCGGGCGGCGGGTAGAAAGTCAAAAGCTCTGGTGCGCCGTCTGGGAGCGACGGGTGTCCACCCTGATCTGGAAAGTGAGTTTGCGCGTCTTTTGGAATCGCGCGGGTAATAAATATGGCAAAAAAAAGAGTTTATGAAATAGCGAAAGAAAATGATCTGACCAGCGCCGACGTGGTCAAGAAGCTGAAGGCCGCCGGCATCGAGGTCAGCGGCAGCCTAGCCAGCGTAGAGGAAGAAGACGCAAAGAAAGCGCTCGCCGGCGTAAAGGCGCCACCCAAAAAACAGCGCAAGGCGCCGGTCAAGGTGAATAATCTCGGCAAACGCCGTCGCGTCATCATAGACCCGTCGGCAGCCAAACGCCGCAGTTTCGTGCCCGCGGGCCGTCACCAGCGCGCGCGTCACAAGGGACGCAAGGGCGGTGAAGCCACCGCTGTGGCCGAGCGCCAGGAGGTCGCGGTCAAGCCCGCGGCCGACACTGTCATCAAGGTCAACTCGGGCGCCACGATCAAGGAACTGTCGTCGCTGCTTGGAATATCCACTTCCGATATCATCAAGCTCCTGATGAGCTACGGCGAGATGGCGACCATTACACAATCTCTCAGCGACGAGGCCATTTCTACTCTGGCGGACGATCTTGAGCGCAAAGTAGAGATCGTTCACGTGCAGGAGGAAGAAGAAGTTGAAGTCATCGACCGGCCCGAGGATCTGCTTTACCGGGCACCGGTTGTAACCATAATGGGACACGTCGATCATGGCAAGACGTCTCTTCTGGATGCGGTGCGCCAGACTGAGGTAACCGCCACCGAAGCGGGTGGAATCACGCAGCACATAGGCGCCTATCAGGTTGCGCACGCCGGCAAGCGCATCACTTTCCTGGATACTCCCGGCCACGAGGCTTTCACGGCCATGCGTGCCCGCGGCGCCAAGGTGACCGATATAGCGGTGCTGGTCATTGCGGCCGATGACGGAGTCATGCCACAGACGATAGAGGCGATCGATCACGCCAAGGCGGCCGGAGTACCGATCGTCGTTGCGGTAAACAAGATTGACAAGCCTGAAGCCAACCCGGAGCGTGTGCGTCAGGAACTTACCGAACACGGACTCGTTCCCGAGGACTGGGGCGGGGATACCGTATTTATTGACGTCAGCGCCAAGAAGAAGATCGGTCTGACGAACATGCTGGAAATGATCCAGCTGGTCGCGGAAGTGCAGGAACTGAAGGCAAATCCGGATACCGATGCCAGCGGCGTGATCATCGAATCCAAACTCGATACCGGCCGTGGTGTAGTGGCCACCGTGCTCATAGCCAGGGGCACGATGCGCGTGGCAGACGCGATAGTGGCGGGTCAGGCCTCCGGCAAGGTCAAGGCCATGAATGACTACAAGGGCAGGCCGCTCAAGGAAGCAGGTCCGTCGGTGCCCGTTGAGATTCTCGGATTTGATATCGTTCCACAGGCAGGCGAGACCTGCCGTGTTGTCGAGGACGAGCGTAAGGCGAGATCGCTGGCCGGCCGCCGCTCCGACCGCATCAAGGCCGAGTTGCTGGCCAAGCGCCGCGCCTTTACCCTGGACGACGTCTTCGCGCGTATCAAGGAAGGCGAGGTCAAGGACCTTAATCTCATTATCAAGGCTGACGTGGCCGGTTCCGTCGAGGCGCTGGAAGAAGCGCTGAAACAGATCAAGCACGTCGAGGTCAAGATCAACATCATCCATACCGGCGTCGGCGCGATCAACGAGTCCGATGTCATGCTGGCGGCAGCCTCGCAGGCTATCGTGCTCGGCTTCAACGTACGACCGAGCGCCGCAGCCAAGACCGTGGCCGACCTCGAGGGCGTCGACGTACGCACCTACAGCGTCATCTACAAGGTTACAGAAGACGTCAAGGCGGCGCTGATCGGCATGCTGGCGCCGACCTATGTGGAAGAGGAGCTTGGTGAGGCCGAGATCCGCTCACTGTTCAAAGCCTCCAAGCTGGGGACTATCGCCGGTTGCTACGTTACCCGTGGCAAGGTGACCCGCAACGCGCAGGTACGCATCGTCCGCGAGGGCACGATCATCTATGACGGCAAGCTGGCTTCGTTGCACCGTTTCAAGGAAGATGTCCGCGAGGTTGAGGAAGGCTATGAATGTGGAATGCTTCTTGAGAACTTCAACGACATCAAAGAGGGCGACATCCTTGAGTTCTACGAGACGAAAGAAGTCAAAGCAAGCTGACGGTTATGTCGGTATCCTGGCGGTGGATATTCACTTCCCCCAGAACGGGTCCCTCAAGGACAAGCGCCAGTACCTGCGAAGCCTGAAAGCCGGGCTTGCGCGCAAGCTGGGCGCCTCGGTGGCCGAAGTCGGATTCCATGACCTCTGGCAGCGAACACGTGTGATACTTTCCATCTGCTCAAACTCACTTCAGGACC